>NZ_BAAAMR010000046.1:0-75855 GCF_039529375.1 Actinomadura napierensis | reverse complement strand
GCTGCGGATCCCGTCGCCGCGCGCCATCGCCCGCGCCGCCGCCGCCGCGAGCAGCACCCGGGGCGCCAGGCCCTGGGGCGAGGTGCGCTCCGGGACGGACGGCAGCTTGTCCAGGCCCAGCTCGGCCGCGGTGAGCAGGCCGTTCACCGTCTTGACGGCGGGATGGGAGAGCCGCCCGGACAGGCCCGGGTGGTAGCGGCGCGCGCGGAGCGCGAGCGCGCTGAGCCCGGCGGAACTGCGGGCGCCGGTGGCCGCGCCCAGCGCCGCGGCGCGCACCAGGGCCCGGCGGGACGGGCGGTCGGGGGCGGGCTGCCGCAGGGCCCGGCGCTCCTCGTCGGCGCGGAACAGCGCGGTGAGCGCGGCGTGCGTCGTGATCCCGTAGACGAGGTGCGGTACGGCGTCGGAGATCCAGTCCGTCCTGCTCCACGTGCGCGGGTCGGAGATCCCCAGCCGCGCTATCGGCAGGTCGGACGCGGCCATCGCGGCGGCGCCGAGCAGCGGGGCGCCGATGACCGCGGGCAGCCGGATCCCGGCCGCGCGCAGGCCTCCCGCCAGCGCGCCGACGGCCACCCCGGTGAGCGAGCCGCCGAGCGCGCCGAGGCCCTCCAGCCGGTCGCCGCGTTCCCGGTCGTCGCCGGGCACGCGCACGCCGGCGAGGTCGGCCAGTCCGGAGACGACGTCGGCCTGCGTCCCGCTCGCCGGCCGGCCGCGTATCGCCATGTCCGCTTCGGTCGTCGCGTTGAGCGCGGTCGTCCCGGCGGCGCCGGCCGCCATGCCGCGCAGGACGCCTTTCAGTAGTGAGGTCACGCGGGGGCATTACCCGCGCTCCCCGCGATTACCCGTGCCGATCACCCGCGCCGGCGGGCGCTCAGCCGAGGTGCACCGGCAGGGATTCGACGCCGTACACGATCGACAGCTTGCGGTAGCTGAGCTCGTCCGGTTCGACGGCGAGCCGCAGGTCGGGGAACCGGCGGACGAGCGCCGGGTACGCGGCGCGCAGCTCCATCTTCGCCAGCTCCGCGCCGATGCAGCGGTGCGCGCCCCAGCCGAACGCCAGGTGCGGCGGCGTCTTGCGGCCGGCGTCGAAGCCGTCCATCTCCGCGCCGAGCGCCGGGTCGCGGTTGGCGGCCGACAGCGAGATCAGCACGACGTCCCCCTGGGCGATGTGCACCCCGGCGACCTCGGTGTCCTTGCGGGCGAACCGCGGGAACGCCAGCTGCACCACGGTCAGGTAGCGCAGCAGCTCGTCCACGAACGGGCCGATCGCCTCGTCGCCGTCGTGCACCCGCTGGAACTGCTCGCGGTCGCGCAGCAGCACGATCGAGCCGAGCGCGAGCATGCTCGCGGTCGTCTCCAGGCCGCCGGTGAGGACGCCGTCGGAGAGCCCGGCGATCTCCAGGTCGTCGAGCTCGTCGCCGTGCTCGCGGATCAGCATGCCGATCAGGCCGGGGCCCGGCTCGACCCGCTGCCGGCGGACGACCTCGAGCAGGTAGTCCATCGACTCGGAGATCGCGCCGACGGAGGCGCTCGCGCCGCCGAACAGGTCGAACCGGGCGCTGCTCAGCCGCTGGAAGTCGCTGCGGTCGTGGTGGGAGACGCCGAGCAGCTCGCAGATCGTCAGCAGCGGGACGGGCAGCGCGAACGACTCCATCAGGTCGACAGGCCCGGTCCCGTCCGCCATCGCGTCCGCCATCGCGTCGAGCCGCTCCTCGACGATCTTGTGGATCAGCGGGGTGAGCCGGCTCAGCCGGCGCATGGTGAACTCCGGCGTCAGCAGCTTGCGCCGCCGGGTGTGGACGGGCGGGTCGGAGAACCCCAGCCCGCCGGGCGTGAACCCGGCCGGGACGTCCACCTTGCCCACCAGGTTGGACAGGTCGTTGCTGAACCCGTCCGCGTCCGCGAGGACGGTCTTGGCCGCGTCGTATCCGGTCACCAGCCAGACGCCGAAGCCGAACGGCAGGGGGAGCTTGCTGACCGGCCGCGCCTCGCGGATCTCGGTGAGGTCGCTGACCGGGTCCAGGCCGTCGCGGCGCAGCGGCGCCAGCGTGGAGTTGGGCAGGAACCGGATCGACTCGAGATTGAACCCGGCACGCTGCTTCCTGGCGATGTATCCCCGTACAAGCCACTTGGCCGCGCGTGCCCCGACATTCGCCATGATCGCAGGTTATTGATCAGAAGCGCTCGTCGCACCTCCGTGCAGGATCTAAAACATCACATCTTTGAGACGGTCGCGACCCGAACGGCGCTGCGCGTCCGGTTCGTCCCCCTCTGCGACCGGAGCGTGGTGCGGTCGAATGCCGCTGGGACGGGTGGGTACGACGGCGATCGGACGGAACGCCGGAGACGAGGGGGGACCATGGCCGGCAAGAAGATGGAAGGGAACGAGGAGCAGCGCCGGAAGGCCGCTCGCGAGGCCAGGGCGGAGGGGAAGGCCCCGAGTGCCCGGAACGTCACCACGGGCGCGTCCAAGCAGCCGCACACGGCACCGAAGCACCAGCCGCACCATCACGCCGAGCGGCTGGACAACATCCACCGGGGCAAGCAGCAGGACGCATCGCCCGACCCCAAGCCCGGTTACGGCGAGCCCGGGTCCAAGAGGCACCGCGACGGCTGAGACCGCCGCCGACGATCGTTCCGCTCGCCCTCGTAGGCGCCACGAGTTCGTGGCGCCTACGAGGGCATCGGTGCCGTAAGCCCCCTCAGATGATCAGGGCACCGCTCGCCTGAGGGTCTTGATCAGATCGCGTACGGAATCCTCCGCCTCGCGGAAGGCGCTCTGAATCGTGTCGCCCTGGTCCTGCGACCCCTCACGCGGTGAATCGGCACCGGTATCGTCGTCGGCCTCGCCATCGCCGGTCCCGCCGCCATCGCCGGTCCCGCCGGGGGAGCCCGCGCGGTCGTCCTTCGAGCGGCCCTCGGGCGGCGGTCCGCCTTGCGGCCGTTCCTGATCCGATGCCTTGCCCGGTGACGGGGCTCCGTTGGAGCCTCCGGACGCCTCCTGTGCCGTGTCGCCGGCGGCGCCCTCGTCCGCAACGGCTCCGCCCATGGCCTTCCCGGCGGCCTCTCCCGCGCGTCCGGCGCCCTCGCCGACCTTCCCGGCCGCCTCGCCGGTGCCCTCGCCGACCTTCTCGGTCGCCCGGCCGGCACCCGTGCCGACGTCCCGGACGGCTCCGCCGGCGCCTTCGCCGACATTCTCGACGGCGCCGCCCGTGCCCTTGCCGACCTCCTGGACCGCGCCGCCCGCGCCCTTGCCCACGTCCGCGACGGCTCCGCCCGCGCCCCGGCCCACCTCCTGGACCGCGCCGCCGGCCCCCCTGCCGACGTCCCGGACGGCTCCTCCGGTGCCCCGGCCGATCTCGCCGACCGCCTCGCCCGCCCCGCGGGCGGCCGATTCGACGCCGCGCCCGATGTGCTCCAGGATCTCGGGATTGCGGTCCAGCGTGGTCAGTACGCGGCCGACGATGGCGGCCACGTTGCCGAGCCGCACCTGCAGCAGCGCCTCGGCCTCCACGTCCTTGATCTCCAGCTTGACCCTTCCCAGGTAGACGTCCGCGCCGACGTTCAGCCGGAGCATGTCGAGCACCTGGGCGCCGAGCGCGACGTGCGCGTCGAGGTTCTCGACCTCGAGGGAGATCTCACCCACCCGGAGTTGCGGGACGTTCAGGTGGACGTCGGGTGCGCCGTCCGCCGCGGCGTGCGGCTCCGGCCGCCTGATCTCCCCGACCCTCACATCGGCCGGGCCGTTGTCGTCTCCGGCGGCCTCTGAGCGGCCGGAACTGCCGTCGTCCATGGGTCCCCCTCCTCCGAGCACCGGCGCGGGCGCGGGCGGCCTCGGGCTGCCGGTGTCAGCTCGCTGCGGGCTTCTCCTCGGCCCCTCCGGCGTCGGAATCGTCCCCCTCGTGCGCCGCCGTGCCGTTCCCGGAGTCGCCGCCGTCGTGCGCTTCGCCCTCCTCCTTGAGCGCGTCCTCGTGGGTCCTGACGACCTCGCCGCCGCGTATCTCCCCGCGCCAGCCCTGGATGTCGTCCTGTTCGAGGATCGCCTTGGTCATCATGTGCCGCTTGATGTGCTTGAAGTCCAGGCGGAGCCGGCGCCCCTGCGCCCGCCACAGGTTCGCGGTCTTCTCGACGAAGCCGTCCGGGTGGTACTCGGCCACCAGGAGTACGCGCGTCAGGGTGGGCGCGATCCGGTGGAAGGTGACCGCGCCGTCGACGTACCCCTTGTCGCCCTCCGACTTCCAGACGATGCGCTCGTCGGGGACCTGCTCGGTGATCGTGGACTCCCAGTTCCGGTGCGACATGAAGATCCGGGCCCGCCACTTGATCTTCTCGTCGGACTCCTGCTCGACGTTCTCCACCTTGCTGGTGAAGCTCGGATAGTCGGCGAACCGGGTCCACTGGTCGTAGACGGCCCGCAGCGGCAGGCCGACGTCGAACTCCTCGACGATCGTGACGGCCTTGGCCTCGTCGCCGCCGCTCGCACCGCCGTCGCCGAACACGTTCTTGACGGTCTCCTTGGCGCCGGTCGCCCCGGCGCTGAGCCCGGCCCGCAGCGGGGACCGGCCCTCGGCGAGCTGCTCCGCGCCCCGTGCGGCCATCTTCGCGCCGGTGCCGCCGCCGTCCCCGTTCCCGCTACCGTCCCCGAGCTTTTCGGTCAGGTCGCGGACCATGTGGGTGGCGCCGTGCAGTCCCTTGACCATCAGGGCCCGCACCACCTCCTGGCCCGCGTCCTTGAGCTCGTCGAGCGGCAGGTCATCGGTCAGGCCGTGCCGCCCTCCGGTCTTCTCCTGCGTTTCGGTCATCGTCCGCGCCCCCGTCCAAAGCCGTCCCCTTCGGCATCACCGTCCCAATGGTCACAAAACGGCCACCGAGACCCCGAATAGGTAATATTGGGACGCCGATGGTCATAGGCCCGCGTCGCGGCCGATGATCTCCTTCATGATCTCGTTGGAGCCGGCCCAGATGCGGGTGACGCGGGCGTCCATCCAGGCGCGGGCCACGCGGTACTCGCGCATGTAGCCGTAGCCGCCGAACAGCTGCACGCAGCCGTCGATGATCTGGTTCTGCACGTCCGAGCTCCACCACTTGGCCTTGGACGCGTCGACCGCGGACAGCTCGCCCGCCACATGGGCGGCCAGGCACTGGTCGACGAACGCCTGCGCGACGTCCAGCTTCGTGATCAGTTCGGCGACCAGGAACTTGTTGTGCTGGAAGGTGCCGATGGGCTGCCCGAACGCCTTGCGCTCCCTGACGTAGGCGATGGTCTCGTCCAGGACGCCGCGGGCGTGCGCGACGTTGGCGACGGCGCACGACAGCCGCTCCTGCGAGAGCCGCTCCATCATGTGGATGAAGCCGCGGTTCAGCTCGCCGATGACGTGCGAGTCCGGCACCCGGACGTTCTCGAAGAACAGCTCGGAGGTGTCGGCCTCGGGCTGGCCGACCTTGTCCAGCTTCGTGCCGCGGCTGAAGCCGGGCGTGCCGGCCTCGACGCCGAACAGGGTGATGCCCTTCGCGCCGCGCTCGGGGTCGGTCTTGGCCGCGACGATGATCAGGTCGGCGTGGCCGCCGTTGGTGATGAACGTCTTCGACCCGTTGATCACCCACTGGTCGCCGTCGCGGACCGCGGTGGTCTTCAGCGCCGCGAGGTCGGACCCTCCGGACGGCTCCGTCATCCCGATCGCGGTGATCAGCTCGCCGGTGCAGAACCCGGGCAGCCACTTCTTCTTCGCCTCGTCGGTCGCCAGCTCGAGCAGGTACGGGGCGCAGATGTCGATGTGGATGGACACGATCGAGTTGTAGGCGACCGCCACGCGCGCCAGTTCCTCGCCGATGACCGCGTTGAACCGGAAGTCCCCGGCGTCCTGGCCGCCGTACTCCTCGGGCACCTGCATGCCGAGGAAGCCCTGCCGGCCCGCCTCCAGCCACACCTCGCGCCTGAGCATCCGCTCATTGCGGATGTCCTCGTCGACCGGCAGGAGAGTCCGCTCGACGAACTCCCTCACGGACTCCCTGAACAGCTCGTGGTCGGCCTCGAAGACGGTGCGCCGCATGCGGTTCCTCCTGGAATGGTGCGAAGTGCGGCGCCAGTCTACTGAGCGATCGCTTAGGCTTCGCTGCATGGCTCCCGGCAGCGGCTCCGCGGACGGCACTGGCGGCATGTGGGCGGGCATCGCGCCGGACGCGTCGCGCCGCCTGCTGCTCGCCGCCGTCGACTCCTTCGCCGACCTCGGCTACCACGGCACCTCGACGCGGCACATCGCGGCCGGTGCGGGCATGAGTGCGGGCGCCCTTTACGTGCACTACCGGACGAAGGCTGACCTGCTGTTCCAGATCGCGCTGACCGTCCACGAGTCGGTGCTCGCGGAACTGGAGACGGCGGTCGAGGGCATCGAAGGGCCCTCGGCGCGCGTCCGGGCGCTGATGTACGGGTTCGCCCGCTGGCACGCCCGTCACCACCGCGCCGCCCGCGTCATCCAGAACGAGCTGGGCGCGCTGGAAGCGGCCCACGCCCGGCGCATCGCCGCGATCCGCCGCCGCGTCCGCGCCCTGGTGCGCGAGGAGGTGCGGGCGGGCGCCGCGGCGGGCGCGTTCGACGTCGCCGACATCGAGGGAACCGCGCGCGCCATGTCGTCCCTGGCCATCGACGTGTGCCGCTGGTACCGCCCCGAAGGGCCACGCTCACCTGAGGAGATCGGCGCCCTCACCGCCCACCTGTCGCTGCGGATGCTCGGCGCCCGCTCCTAGCCTGGCCGGCGCGCTTCTAGTCCCACCAGAACGACCAGTACGTCTTGCCGCGGATCTCCTCGGCGTAGCCGGCGAGGTTGCCGGGACCCTGGAACAGGATGTCCGGGCAGAACGCCCAGTGCTCAGCCGCGACGTGCACGGCGTGCCGGATGGTGACGGGGGGCGCGGCGACGCTCAGCTCCAGGGTGTTGAACCCGAGCCCGACGACGCGGGCGCCGAACCGCTCCTCCCAGCCGCGCAGGACGGCGGCGAGCGGCGCGGTCCACTCGTTGTGGTTGAGCGCGCCCTGCCAGCCGACCGCGGCGATCGCGTCGGCGCCGCTCTCCACCGCGACCAGGCCGAGCGACGGGCCCCGCACGCCGAGGGTCCGGGCGTACCGGTCGGCGACGGCGTCCGGGTCGTCCAGCAGAGTACCGGCGGGGGCGGGGCCCGGGCAGTGCCGCCCGAACGGGGCGAGGTCGTCGTGGTCCTCGTCGCCCGCCTGCTCCGCCCAGTCGGCCCAGACCTCGTACAGGAACGCCTCGGGCGAGTAGTTGCCGATCTCCTCCACGGGCTCGGGCGCGATCTGCCCCGACGCCCAGGGCTGGTCGGTCTCGTCCAGCAGCAGCGGCCACAGGCCGGACCGGGGGTGCTCGGCGCGCAGCCGGCCCCACAACTCGCCGTGCACGGGCTCGTCGCTCAGCCAGAAGGCGGGGCGCATGAGCAGCGACCGCTGCGGGTAGCCGGGGTCGGGCCACACCACGTCGCCCTCGGGCAGCGAGACCGACAGCGTCCGCCCGGAGGCGCCTTCCGCGCCCGGGCCGGCGCCGTCCGCGCCGTCGGCGAACAGCTGCGGGAGGTTGCCCGGCAGGTGCCGCCGGATCTCGACATCATCCATTTCACGCCGTTCCGGTACAGAGCATGCCAACGGGATCTTGGCACTCCGAGATGGTAACGGCGGCACGGGCCGCCCGGGGGACGAGCCGGAGGGTTCGGTCCGCCCGAGCGGCGCGGCGGCCCGGCTCAGCGCTCCCGGCGGCGGCCGCGGACGAGGTAGTCCACGATCACCGCGACGACGCCGATCCCTGTCAGGACGCTTATCGGGATCTCCAGCCAGGTGCCCTTCAGCGTGATGTTGGAGATGACGTTGACGGCCAGCAGCAGGCCGAAGACGGTCCAGCGGGCGGTGTTGCCGATGCCTGTGTCGTTCATGTCCGTGCACCTTTCAGGGGATGTTCGGGGATGTGCGCCGGCGGAGCAGGGCGCGGGCCGGCAGCAGGATGGCGGCGGCACCGGAGCCCGCCACGGTCGCGAGGATCGCCGCGCAGGTCAGCGGGGACACCGCGGGCAGCGGCAGCCCGGTGACCGCGGTCGCGAACGCGGGGATCACGACCGCGACGATGAGGGAGCCGGTGGCGGCGCCGGTGCCGAGCACGATGAGGGCCTCCAGCCGCAGCATCCGCAGCACCTGCCGGCGGGTCGCGCCGACGAGCCTGAGCAGAGCGAACTCGCGGCGCCTCGCGGCGGTCGCCAGGGCGAGCGTCGTGACGAGGCCGATGACGATGAACCCGGCGATCGCGCCGACCACCACGTAGTTGATGAAGCCCTGCAGCCTCGTCTCGTCCGAGAGCCGCGCGCCGAAGGCGTCGCGGTCGACGGCCCGCGCGCCCAGGTACGCGGCGGTGACCGGCCGCAGATCGGCGTGCCCGCGGACGAGGACATGGTCGTCGAGGGACGTGGACGCATGCGCGGCGACCAGGTCGTGGGGGAGCAGGAGGTCTCCGAAGCCGAGGCCCCGGTCGTACACCGCCACGACCCGGGCGTCGACCCGGGTGCCGTCGCCCAGCCACAGCGGGGTGGTGGAGCCGACGTGGAGCCCGCCCGCGACGTCCCGGCTGAGCGCGACCGCGTTGCCGCGCAGCGCGGCGAGCCCGCCGGAGGTGACCTGGGGGTCCATGGTGGCGGCGGCGTCCGCGCCGACGCCCTGGGCGCCCAGCGACCGCAGGTTCTTCTCGCCCAGTTCCTTCACGGCCATGACCACCGTCGTGCTCTTGACGGGCGTCGCGGCGGTGACGCCGGGGACGCGCCGCGCGGTGTCCGCCGCGCCCTGCGGCAGGCCCGGGCCGTCCGCCACGATGACCTGGTCGGCGCGGTCGCCGTCGGCGAACTGCGCGGCCGTCGCGTGGACGACCGTGGACTGCGCGAACAGCTGCACGCCCGCGAACGCGATGGCCAGCGCGACCGGCGTCATGATCGAGCCGGCGCGCAGCGAAGCGGCGACCGCCGCGTGCCGGGCCAGCCGTCCGGCGACCGGGGACAGCGCGGCGGCGGCCCGGCCCAGGACCCGCTCACCGGCCCGCGCCAGCACCGGCCCGAGCAGCGCGACCGCGACGATGAGCGCCATGACCAGCCCGCCGAGCGAAGCGCTCGCGGTCGGCCCGGACGTGACCGCCGAGACGCCGAGCGCGTTCACGCCGACGAAGAGGAACGCGACGCCGGCGATGACGCGCCGGCGGGGGAGCCTCGCCGGTTCGGCCGCCGACTCGCCGAGGGCCTGCACCGGCCGGATCCGGGAGATCCGCAGCGAGGCGAGCAGCGCGGACGCGGTCGCGGCGAGTACGGTGACGGCGAACGCGGCCAGCGCCGGCAGCGGGGTGAGCGACAGCCCGAACCCGCCGGGCAGCACACCTTTGCGGATCATGGCGGCGTGCATCGCCGCACCCGCGCCGAGCGACAGGACGCCGCCGACCAGCCCGGCGGGGACAGCGGCGCGCGCCGTCTCGCGGACGAGCCGTCCCCGCACCTGCCAGGGCGTCGCGCCCACCGCGCGCAGCAGCGCGAACTCGCGGCCCCGCTCCGGCACCGACAGCACGACCAGCCCGCCGACGACGACCAGCGCCGTCATGACGGCGACGCCGCCGAACGATCCGGCGATCTCCACGATGTCGGGACGGGCGGAGGCGACCGCGCGGTCCTCGGCGTCGCCGCGCGCCGAACCGGTGGCGACCGTCAGGCCGGGCGCCGCCTTGCGCAGCGCGTCCGTGTCCGGTTTCCCTTCGGTCAGCACCGCCAGGGCGTCGGCCTGGCCGGGGTGCCCGTTCAGCGCCATCGCGGTCCCGGTGGTGAAGAACGCCGCCGCCGGTCCGGACGGCACCAGCCCGGTGACCCGGTACGGGCGGGGCGTCCCGGCGACCTGCAGCCGCACGTCCGCGCCCGGCCGGACACCGGCCGACTGGCTGAGCACCACCTCGTCCGGCCGCTGCGGCGCCCGTCCCTCGCTCAGCTTGTAGGGGCGCAGGGCCGCCGAGTCCCAGCCGTGACCCGTCACCGCGCGCCCGGTCGAGGTCAGGACGGGGAACGACACGTCCGCGACCACGGCGCGGACGCCCGGCACCGTCCGCAGCGGCCCGGCCGCTGCGACCGGGACCCGGGCGCGCTCTGCGAGGGGCCTGCTCTGCTTCTCCGGGTCGTCGCCGAGGCGCTTCATCCGCTGCGTCACGTTCTGCGGGCCCGTCACGACCGCGTCCGCCGCGGCGAACCGGTCCACCGGCGCGTGCGCGCGCAACGCCGACTCCAGCAGCACCCCGCACGCCCCGACCAGCACCGCGGCGAACAGCAGTGCCGCGAAGATCCCCGCGAACGCGCCCTTGCCCTCGATCCTCTTCACAGCGTCTCCCAGCGGTTCATCACGGCCGCCACGGACGGAGAGGGCAGCTGATCCACGATCCGGCCGCCGCTGAGGAACAGCACCGAGTCGGCGGTCGCGGCGGCCAGCGGATCGTGCGTGACCAGCACGACCGTCTGCCCGGTCAGGTCCGCCGCGTCGCGCAGCAGCCGCAGCACGTCCCGGGCCGAACGCGGGTCGAGCGCGCCGGTCGGCTCGTCGGCGAACACCACCTCGGGACGGGTGACCAGCGCGCGGGCGACGGCGGCGCGCTGCTGCTGGCCGCCCGACAACTCCGCCGGACGGTGCCGCAGCCGGTCCTCCAGCCCGACCCGGCGCACCACCTCGCCCAGCCACGCAGGGTCCGGCTCGGTCCCGCCGAGCCGCAGCGGCAGCGTGATGTTCTGCTCCACGTCCATGGACGGGATCAGGTTGAACGCCTGGAACACGAACCCGATCCGCTCGCGGCGCAGCCGGGTCAGCTTCGCCTCGCCGAGCCGGCCGAGGTCGGTGCCGCCGATCCGGACGGTCCCGGCGGTCGGCCGGTCCAGCCCGGACGCGCAGTGCAGGAACGTGCTCTTGCCCGAACCCGACGGCCCCATCACGGCCGTGAACCCGCCGCGCGGGAACGTCCAGCTGACGTCGTCGAGCGCCCGCACCGAGCCGTAGGTCCTGGTGACCGACTCCAAGCGCACCGCCACCGCGGTCGCCTCGGCCGTCATCGTCGTCATGCTCGCCCTCCGTGGAAAACCCGCTCTCACCAGGACGAACCTAGGTTCCGGGGCAGGGCCGCCACATCGGGGCGCACTCCCCGATCGATGGTGTAGCGGGCTACACCATCGGCAGGGGAGCCGGCCCCGGTGCGTCGCGCGCCGTGCTCACATAGCGTGTGCGGTGAGGCGACATGACAAGGGCACAGATGAGCGTGACGGCGGCGCTGCGGCGCAGCGCGGAGGCGACCGGACGGCTGGTGGCCGCGCTGCGCATCACCGTGCCGGCGCTGCTCGGCCTGGCGCCGCTGCTGGTCTTCCTGGCCCTGCTGGTCGTCGCGCTGCCGTGGCTTCCGGACGCGGTGAAGCCGCTGCGCGCCCTGGCGAACGCGGAGCGGCGCCGGGCGGGCCGCGTGCTCGGCCGCGAGATCCCCGAGCCGTACCACGACCGCAGGGACACCGGCCTGGGGGAGGCGCGCCGGATGGTGCGGTCGCCGGCCCTGTGGCGGGACATCGCGTGGATGGTGGCGAGCGGGTACACCGGCCTGCTCATGGCGGTGCTGGCCGTCGGGCTCTGGCCGGCGATCCCGTACGCGGCGTCGATGCCGCTGTGGTGGTGGGCGACGCCCAAGGGCACGGCGTCCGCGTTCGTGGACCTGAACAGCTGGCCGCAGGCGCTCACGCTGCCGTTCCTCCAGGCGGCCCTCGATCTGGCGCTGCTGCTGTGGCTGGTGCCGCGGCTCGTGCGCTGGCAGGCCCGGCTCGCGGAGGTGCTGCTGCGCCCCACCCGCCGCACCAGCCTGACCGAACGGGTCGAGGAGCTCACCGAGACCCGCGCCGAGGCGCTGGAGGCGCACGGAGCCGAGCTGCGCCGCATCGAGCGCGACCTGCACGACGGGACGCAGGCGCAGTTGGTCGCCGCCGCGCTGCGGCTCGGTCTCGCCGACCGCCGCTTCGACACCGACCCGGGCGCCGCCCGCGCGCTGTTCCTGGAGGCCCGCGACGGCGTGGAGGAGGCGCTGACCCAGCTGCGGACGGTCATCCGCGGCGTGTACCCGCCGATCCTGTCGGACCGCGGCCTGGCCGGGGCGGTGCGCGCGCTCGCCGCCGGGCAGCACATCCCGGTCGAGATGGACCTCGACGGGGCCGGCCGCGCGCCCGCCGCCGTCGAGGCCGCCGCCTACTTCGTCGTCGCCGAGGCCCTCACCAACGTCGCCAAGCACAGCGGCGCCCGCACCGCGTCGGTAACGGTCCGCCGCGAAGGCAGCCGGCTGCTGATCAGAGTGCGCGATGATGGCAAGGGCGGGGCCGACGCGGGCCGCGGCAGCGGCCTGGCCGGCATCCGCCGCCGGGTGGCCGCGCTCGACGGGACCACCCGCATCGACAGCCCCGACGGGGGAGGGACGACGCTGGAAGCGGACCTGCCGTGCGGATCGTGATCGCCGAGGACAACGTGCTGCTGCGCGAGGGCCTGGTGCTGCTGCTGACCTCCGACGGGCACGAGGTCGCCGCCGTCGCCGGCAGCGGGCCCGAGGTGCTGCCCGCGCTGCTGGAGCACCGGCCCGACGCCGCCGTCCTGGACGTCCGGCTCCCGCCCGGGTTCCGGGACGAGGGGCTGCGCGCCGCCATCGAGGCCCGCAAGCGGATCCCCGGTTTGCCGGTGCTCGTGCTGTCGCAGTACGTGGAGGAGACCTACGCGGCCGAGCTGCTGTCCGGCGGCGCGGAGGGCGTCGGCTACCTGCTCAAGGACCGCGTCGGCCGGGTCGACGAGTTCCTCGACGCGCTCGCCCGCGTGGCCGCCGGCGGCACGGCTCTGGACCCGGAGGTCGTCTCCCAGCTGATGACCGCCCGCAGCGACCCGCTGCGGGCCCTCACACCGCGCGAACGCGAAGTGCTCGGGCTGATGGCGCAGGGCCTCGACAACGCCACCATCGCGACCACGCTCGTCATCACCGAACGGTCGGTCAGCAAGCACATCGGCGCGGTGTTCGCCAAGCTCGGCCTGCCGCCGACCGACAGCGGGCACCGCCGCGTCCTGGCCGTCCTCGCCTACCTCAACTCATGACCGGCCCCATGCCCCGCATCCGGCGGGCCGTCCGCGCCCTGCTGCTGGACGGCGGCGACCTGGTCCTGCTGCGCCGCACCGCTCCCGGCCGCGCCGTCTACTGGACGACCCCCGGCGGCAAGATCGAGCCGACCGACGCCGGTCCGGAGGCGGCGCTGCGCCGGGAGCTGGACGAGGAGCTCGGTGCCACCGCCGGGCCCGTCCGGCAGGTGTTCGCGTGCAGTGAACAGCGCCCGGAGCTGCACCGCCTCAACGTCTTCTACGTCTGCCGCCTTCTCACGATGGACCTCTCGCTCCGGCACGGTCCGGAGTTCGACGACCCGTCCAAGGGCCGGTACGACGTGGACCGCTTCCCATGCACGCCCGCGGGACTGGCGCCCGTCGACCTCATCCCGGAGACCCTGGCCGACTACCTCCAGACCCACGCTGGGGACCTCCCCGGGCTCCTGCCGGTCAGCGGGGACGCGCCGCCAGCGCCATGAGGTCGGCCAGCTCCGCGACGCTGAGCGGTGCGTCGGGGAGACGGCTGGTCGCGATCCGGAGATGGGCGCCGGCCGGGGCGATCTGGTACCGGCTGCCGGGGACGGCGGCGACTCCGTGCGCCGCGAGCGTGACCAGCGCGGCGGACTCGTCGGCGACCGGGACCCACAGCATCAGTCCGTCCCGGTTCCCGGTGCGGACGCCGCGCTCGGCGAGGGCGGACGCGAGGCCCTCGCGGCGTTCGGCATAGGTGTCCCGGGCCCGGGCGACGACGGCGATGGCAGCCGGATCCGTCAGCAGATGCGCCAGCGCGTCCTGCAGGATGCGACTCGTCCAGCCGGTGCCGAAGCTGCGCAGGACGCGGACGCGCTCCACCGGTTCCGCCGCGCCGCCGATCACGGCGATGCGCAGGTCCGGGCCGTGCGACTTGGAGTAGGAGCGGACGAGCACGGTGCGTTCGGGCAGGTGCGCTCCGACGCTCACCATGGGGGACGACGACACCTCGCCGGTGCCGTCGTCCTCGATGGCGAGGGTGTTGGTCGGGGCGAGCAGTTCCGCCAGGGCCGCCGCACGCGCCGGGGTCAGCGCGTGCCCGCGCGGGGTGTGGGCGCGCGGCTGGTAGACGAACGCGGCGGGCTTGGCGGCGAGCGCCTCGGCGAGCGCGTCCGGCTCGGGCCCCTCGTCGTCGCAGGCGACCGGCACGACCTCGGCGCCCTGCGCCTCCAGGATGTCGAGCAGGCGGGCGCCGGTCGGGTCCTCGACGGCGACGCGGTCGCCGGGCACCGCGACGGTCTGGCAGACGAGCTGGACGCCCTCGTAGCCGCCGCCGACGGTGAGCAGCCCGGCCGGCGGGAACGGCCAGCCGGGTTCGACGGACGCGCGCAGCGCCGGGGTGATCGTCTCGCGGGTGTAGTCGTTCAGCCGGGCCGTGCGGGCGCCCGCGGCGAGCGCGGCGTCCAGCGGCGGCAGCAGCGCGGGGTCGGGCGCCGCGATCGCCAGGTCGACGGCCAGCCGGTTGCCGAACTCGCCGATGCGCTCGTACCGGGTCGGGTGCGGGACGTTCGGGGGGCCGATCACGACCGTGCCGCGGCGCCGCTGGGCGCTGACGACGCGGTGCCGGCGCAGCGTCGACCAGGCGTCGGCGACCGTGCCAGGGCTGACCCCGAGCTCGGCGGCGAGGCCCCGCACGGTCGGCAGCCGCGTTCCGGCCGGGAGGTCCCCGCTGCGGATCAGGTTGGTCATCGAGGCGGCGATGCCCCGGGCCGTGCGGTCGCCGATGCGCTCGGCCAGCCACGCCGCGTCGATCACGTTTCCTCCGCGCAAAACTTTGTGTAGTAACAAAATACCCATTGTACGCGGTACAAACGCGGCCTAAAGTCGGGTCCCATCGCGCCAAGAGCGCGGCAAAACCCCCTCTCACATGCAGGAATGGAGCGTTGTGCCGATTCCACGTATTCGCCTGGCGCTGCGGGACTGGGACCACCTCGTCCCGCTGCTCACCGGCCGGGTGCGCGCCCGCGGCGTGGCGCTGGAGATCGAGACCCGCGAGGTCACCCCGGACGTGCTCGCCGAACCGGACCTGGACGGCGGCGAGACGTCCTTCAGCCGGTACGCCCTCGGCCGCGGCGACGGCGACGAGCGGCTCGCCGGGCTGCCGGTGTTCGTGATGCGCGGCTTCCGGCAGCGCTGCGTGCTCGTCCGGAACGAGAGCCCGCTCGCCGCGCCGCGCGACCTGGCGGGGGCGACGATCGGGCTGACCGGATGGCCCGACTCCGGCAACACCTGGACCCGGGCGCTGCTGCGCGCCGAGGGCGTCGACCTGTCGGCGGTCCAATGGCGCGTGGGCCCGCTCGCCGCGGGCGAGACCGGCAAGGACCGGCTCGGGACGCGCCCGCTGCCCGCCAACGTGCGGGTCGCGGACCGCTCGCTGATCGACGGGCTCGCCGACGGCACCTTCGACGCCGTCTTCACCCCTTTCATGCCGCCGGAGATGTTCACCGCGAACAGCCGCTTCCGGCACCTCTACGACGACCACCGCAGCGCCGAGAAGGAGTACTTCGCCCGGACGGGCTTCGTCCCCGGCATCCATATCCTCGCCCTCAAGCGCGAGGTCGTGGACGAGTACCCGTGGCTTCCCGAGGTCCTTCAGGACGCGTTCGAGGAGTCCAAGCGCGTGTGGCTGGAGCGCCGCAGGCTGCTCGCCGACACCACGCCCTGGCTGCTGGACGAGTTGGAGACCCAGGCGCGCCTCTTCGGCGCCGACTGGATGCCGTACGGCGCCGGCGCCAACGCCGCGATGGTCGCGGCGTTCTGCGAGGAACTGCACGAGCAGGGCATCGCGCCCCGCCCCATCAAGGCCGAGGAGGTCTTCGCGTGAGGATCGCCGTGGGCCAGTTCGCCTCCACCGAGGACTGGCAGACCAACCTCAAGACCTGCATGACGCTCATCGACGACGCCGTGGAGGGCGGCGCGGACCTGCTCGTCCTGCCCGAGGACTCCCTCGCCCTGTTCATCGACGAGCCGGAGCGGATCGCCGAGGCCGCGCAGCCCCTCGACGGCCCGTTCGTCACCGGCCTGCTGGAGCACACCGCGGGCTCGCGCACCACCGTCGTCGTCGGGATCCACGAACCCGCCGGCGGCGGCAAGGTGCACAACACCCTCGCCGCGATCCGCGACGGCGCGATCGTCGCCGTCTACCGGAAGATCCACCTGTACGACGCGTTCGGCGCGCGGGAATCCGACCGGGTCCGCCCCGGTGACGGCGAGCCGGTCGTGTTCGACTGCGCCGGCTGGCAGGTGGGGCTCATGACCTGCTACGACGTAAGATTCCCGGAAATGGCCAGGCTGCTGGTCGACGCGGGCGCGCAGGTGCTCGCGCTGCCGGCGGCCTGGGTGCGCGGCCCCGCCAAGGAGCGGCACTGGGAGGTCATGGTCACCGCCCGGGCGCTGGAGAACACCTGCTACGTGGCGGCCTCCGGCGAATGCGGCCGCCGCAACATCGGAGCGAGCATGGTCGTCGACCCGCTCGGCATCGTCCGCGACCGGCTCGCCGACCGGCCCGGGCTGCTGTGGGCGGTCGCCGACCGCGAGGAGCTCGACGAGGCTCGGCGCAGGCTCCCCGTGCTGGCGAACCGGCGCTTCCGGGTCGACCCGTCCATCCGGCCGAGAGAGGAGACGGCATGAGAGGCCGCACGGCGATCTCCGCCGCCCTCGCGGGCGCGCTGCTCGCCGCGACGGCCGCGTGCGGCGCGAACCCGCCCGAGGCCGAGGGGATCCTCGGCGACGGCAAGTCCGCGAAGGGGGCCAAGGCGGCCGACCTGCGCCAGACCCTCGACCACGGGCTGCACGACGCGCTGCCCGCCAAGAACAAGGCGTCCGGCAAGCTGATCTCGGTCAACAACGGCTCGTTCCCGCCGTACGAGATCGCCGGGTCGGACGGCCGGTCGCTGTCGGGCGCGTCCGCCGACCTCGCGACCGCCCTCAGCCAGCTGCTCGGCGTGAAGATCGAGCACGTCACCGTGGACGGCCTGCCCAGCGAGCTGACCGGGATCAAGGCCGGCCGGTACGACTTCGCGCTCGGCCCGATCGGCGACTTCCCCGAGCGGGAGGGCGACAACGTCTTCGTCGACTGGGTCCGCGAGTTCGTCGTGTTCGCCGTCCCGAAGGGCAACCCGAAGCACATCGGCTCCATCGCCGACACCTGCGGGCTGAAGATCTCGGTGATGGCGGGCGGCTCCGCCGAGGACGTCGCCAAGAAGCAGTCCGGGACCTGCGTCCAGCAGGGCAAGCCGGCCGTGCAGGTCCAGTCGTACAAGGACCAGCCGACCGCGACCCTCGCCGTCCGCTCGCACCGCGCCGACGCGTTCTTCTCCTCGCAGGCGCCGCTCGGCTACTTCGTCAAGCAGTCCGGAGACGACCTGCAGCTCGCGGGCACCGGCAAGGCCAACGGCTTCGACGACCTCTACCAGGGCGCCGTCGTGGCCAAGGACTCGCCGCTGAAGGACGTCCTGCTGCGGGCGCTGCGCAAGCTCATGGAGAACGGCACGTACAAGAAGGTCATGACCGAATGGGGCCTGACCGCGAACATGCTCGACGAGCCGGGCGTGAACCTGGCGCCCAGGGAGGGGTGAACCGGCGGTGACCATGACCGAGAAGCGCTCCGGCGACACCGTCGCCGACGTCGACGTGGCCGGCGCCGCGCACGTCCGGCACCCGCTGCGGTGGGTGGCCTCGCTGGTCGTGCTGGTCCTCGCGGCCCAGTTCGCCCACCTGCTGTGGACCAACGACAACTTCCAGTGGGACGTCGTCGGCCGCTACGTCAACGCCTCCCTCATCGGGGACGGCATCGCCGTCACGCTCGAACTGACCGTCATCGCGATGGCGGTCGGCATCGCGGGCGGCATCCTGCTCGCGGTCGGACGGCTGTCGGACAACCCGCTGCTGCGCACGGCCTGCGGGCTCTACGTCTGGTTCTTCCGCGGCATCCCCGTGCTGGTGCAGCTGGTCATCTGGTACAACCTGTCGGCGCTGCTGCCGCGCATCTCGGTCGGGATCCCGTTCGGGCCGGAGTTCGCGCACGGCAGCACCAACCAGCTCATCACCCCGCTGGTCGCGGCGATCCTCGGGCTCGGCCTGAACGAGGCCGCCTACATGGCCGAGATCATCCGCGGCGGGCTGCTCGCCGTCGACCCCGGCCAGACCGAGGCCGCGCAGGCGCTCGGGATGGGCGGCGTCCGCACGTTCCGGCGGATCGTCCTGCCGCAGGCGATGCGGTTCATCGTGCCGCCCACCGGCAGCCAGGTGATCAACATGCTGAAGGCCACCTCGCTGGTCAGCGTGATCGCGCTGGCGGACCTGCTCTACACCGTCCAGTCCATCTACAACCGGACGTTCCAGACCATCCCGCTGCTGCTCGTCGCCTGCCTCTGGTACCTGGTGATCACCTCGATCCTGTACGTCGGGCAGTCGTTCATCGAGCACCACTACGCGCGCGGCGCGACCCGCAACGCCCGGCAGGGCTTCTGGGACTTCGTCCTGATGCGGCGCCGCCGTCCCGCCCCGCCCCCGGAGGTGATCGCTTGAGCACGCTGGAGAAGGACACGCCGCCGGAGGCGTCGCGTACCGGAGTTCCGATGGTCCGGGCCCGCAACGTCCGCAAGAGGTTCGGGCACCTGGAGGTGCTGAAGGGCGTCGACCTGGACGTGGACCCCGGCGAGGTCGTAGTGGTCCTCGGGCCGTCCGGGTCCGGGAAGTCGACGTTCCTGCGGTGCGTGAACCACCTGGAGACCATCGACGGCGGCTCGGTCCACGTGGACGGCGAGCTGATCGGGTTCAACGCGTCCGGCGGGAAGGTGCGGCACCTGCGCAAGCGCGAGATCACCCGGCAGCGCCGCGAGATCGGCATGGTGTTCCAGCAGTTCAACCTGTTCCCGCACCTGACCGTCCTGCAGAACGTCATCGAGGCGCCCACCGGCGTGCGCGGGGAGCCGCGCGGCAAGGCGCGGGAGCGGGCCCGCGAGTTGCTCGCCAAGGTCGGTCTCGCCGACAAGGCGAGCGGCTACCCGCGGCAGCTGTCCGGCGGACAGCAGCAGCGCGTCGCGATCGCCCGCGCGCTGGCGATGCGGCCGAAGCTGATGCTGTTCGACGAGCCGACGAGCGCCCTCGACCCCGAACTCGTCGGCGACGTGCTGGAGACGATGAAGACCCTCGCCGAGGAGGGCCTCACCATGATCGTCGTCACGCACGAGGTCGGCTTCGCCCGCGAGGTGGCCGACCGGGTGGTGTTCATGGACGGCGGCGTCGTCGTCGAGTCGGGACGGCCCGCCGACGTGCTCGACAACCCGTCCAACGAGCGCACGAAGGCGTTCCTCAGCAAGGTCCTCTGATCCCACCGTGCCCGGTCCCGCCTCTTCGGGGCCGGGCACGGCGTCCTCGGCGCGGAGCGGCCGGGTCGCGGAGTCGGGCGGGTCGGTGTGGGCATAGCGCGATGGTCATAGCGGAGGACGAGACCGGTATTTGATCCATCCGCCGCCGCGGCGGGAGGCTGGGGCGGATCGGGAGGGGTGGGGTGGTCGTGGTCGACCTGAACGACTGGCCGGGCAGCGGGCTGAGCGACGAGGAGCTGGACGTCGCCTACAACGTGCGGCGCAAGGCCGGGCCGGAGCTGTTCGAGCGGCACATGGTCCGGTACCGGGCCGAGTCGGAGGCGGCCGTGGACGGCCTGCCCGGGCACCCCGGGGTCGTCTACGACGAGGCGAGCGGCGAGCGCCTGGACGTGTGGGGCGTCGGCGATGACGGCCTGCGGCCGGTGTTCGTGTTCCTGCACGGCGGCTACTGGATGGCGCTGTCGCGGGCGGATTCGTCGTTCATGGCGCGGACGCTCCACGAGCACGGCATCGCGACCGTGGTGCCGGACTACACGCTCGCGCCGCAGGCGACGCTGGAGGAGATCGTCCGGCAGGTGCGCGCGTCCATCGCGTGGGTCCACCGGCACGGCCGCGAGCACGGCCTCGATCCGGAGCGGATCGTGGTCGGCGGCAGCTCGGCCGGCGGGCACCTCACCGGCATGACGATGGTCGGCGGCTGGCAGGAGGAGCTCGGGCTGCCCGAGGACGTGGTGAAGGCGGCCATGCCGTTCAGCGGGCTGTTCGACATCCGGCCGATCACCCGCGTCTACGTCAACGAGTACGTGAAGCTGGACGTGGAGCGCGCGGCGGCGCTCAGTCCCGCGCTGCTGGCGGGCGAGCGGCGCTGCCCGGCGGTCGTCGCGGTCGCCGAGCACGACGGCGCCGGGTTCGTCGAGCAGTCGCGGACGTTCGCGCCGCTGTGGGGCGCGGGCGAGGCGATGGTGGTGCCGGACCGCGACCACTTCGACGTGGTGCTCGACCTCGGCGACCCGGCGTCGGCGGCCTGCAAGGCGCTGCTCGGCCTGGTCGGCTCGCTGTGATCAGGCCGCCGCGATCTTCGTGGCCTCGCGGCGCAGGTGGTCGAGCATCAGCCGGGCCGACGGCGTCGGCGCGCGGTGCGCGGGCAGCGTGACGCCGACCTGGCGGCGGACGGTCTCCAGCGGCACCGGCAGCGGCGCGATGTCGCCGTCGGTCTCGGCGACCAGCTGCGGCAGCGCGGCGATCATGTCGGTGTCGCGGACCAGCGTCCGGACGGTGAGCACCGACGTGCACTCGACCAGGTCGCCGGGCGGCTCCAGGCCGCCGGCGCGGAAGACCTGCTCCAGCTCGGCGCGGAGCGCGGTCTGCTCCAGCGGCAGCACCCACGGGTAGTCGAGCAGGTCGGCGAGGGAGAGCCCGGCGCGGGCGCGGGCCGGATGGCCGTGCCGCGCGACCAGCCGGATCGGCTCGCCGTACAGCGTGACCTGGCGCAGCCCGCGCAGGTCGCCGATCGGGTTGAGGCGGCCGAGGATCAGGTCGATCTCGCCGTCCAGCAGCCGCGGCACCTGCGCGTCGAAGGTGGCCTCCTGGACGATCACGGTGATGCCGGGGCGGTCCCTCTTCAGCGCCGCGATCGCGCGGGGCAGCAGCACGTTCGACCCCGCCAGCAGGGTGCCGATGGTGACGGTGCCGACCTCGCCGTCGGCCAGCCCGGTGATGCGCTCGCCGGCGCGGCGCAGTTCGGCCAGCACGGCGCGGGCGTGCTCGACGAACGCGTCGCCGAACATCGTCGGCGTCACGCCGCGCGGGCCGCGGGTGAACAGCTCGACGCCGAGGATGTGCTCGACCTCGCGCAGGCTGCGCGTCACCGCCGGCTGCGCCAGCCGCAGGTGCTCGGCGGCGCGCAGCACGCTGCCCTGGTCGGCGATGGCGACGACGAGGACCAGGTGCCGCAGCTTGAGCCGCCCGTTGAGCAGGTCGATCGCACGCATGCCGCCTTGATATCACAGCCTCGTCATAGCTCCGCGGATCTTTGGTATTTGCAAGGCATAGCTGTCCGGGCGGAGGATCTGACCGTCGGGGCAGGTCACGTCGTGGAGGAGCGGGATGAAGGCTGAGCACTACGTCGGCGGGGTGTTCCGTTCGGACGGACCGGCCTTCCCGCTGATCTCGCCCGCGGACGGCGCGGAGATCGGCACCGTCCCGGAGGCGCCGCGCGAGGTCGTGGACGACGCGGTCGCGGCGGCGCGCGGGGTGCTGCGCGGGCCGTGGGGCGCGGCCGGCGTCGAGGAGCGGGCCGCCGCGATGCGGCGCATCGCCGACGGGATCCAGGCGCGGTTCGGCGAGTTCGTGGACGCCGAGGTCGCCGACACCGGCCGCCCCCGCGCGTTCGCCGAGACCGTCGACGTGCCCCGCGCCATCGGCAACTTCCGCGCCTACGCCGACCTGCTGTACGGGCGGCCTGAGCGCGCCTACACCACGCAGGTGCCGGGCTGGAGCACCGGTGGCGGGCAGGCACTGAACTACACGGTGCGGCGGCCGCTCGGCGTCGTCGCGATCATCTCGCCGTGGAACCTGCCGTTGCTGCTGATGACCTGGAAGGTCGCGCCGGCGCTCGCCGCCGGGAACGCGGTCGTCGTCAAGCCGTCGGAGGAGACCCCGTCGACCGCGACGCTGCTCGCCCAGGTCATCGACCAGGCGGGGCTGCCGGCCGGCGCGTTCAACCTCGTGCACGGGCACGGCCCCGGCGCGGCCGGCGAGTTCCTCACCGGGCACCCCGGCGTCGACGCCATCGCCTTCACCGGCGAGTCCGCGACCGGCTCGGCGATCATGCGCAACGCCGCCGACCACGTCACGCCGGTCTCGTTCGAGCTGGGCGGCAAGAACCCGGCGCTGGTCTTCGCCGACGCCGACCTCGACGCCGCCGTCGACGGCACCGTCCGCTCGTCCTTCACCCACTCCGGGCAGATCTGCCTGTGCACCGAACGCGTCTACGTCGAGCGGCCCGTCTTCGACGAGTTCGTGGAGAGGCTCGGCGCGCGCGCAAAGGAACTCGCGGACTACGGGCCGATGATCTCCGCCGCGCACCGCGACAAGGTGCTCTCCTACTACCGGCTCGCCCGCGAGGAAGGCGCCACCGTGGTCGCGGGCGGCGGCGCGCCGTCGTTCGGCGACGGGCGCGACGGCGGCTTCCACGTCGAGCCGACCGTCCTGACCGGCCTCCCCGAGACGGCCCGGACCGTCCGCGAGGAGATCTTCGGGCCGGTCTGCCACGTCGCGCCGTTCGACACCGAGGACGAGGCGCTCCGGCTCGCCAACGACAGCCCCTACGGCCTCGCCTCCACCGTGTGGACCCGCGACCTGTCCCGGGCGCACCGCGTCGCACCGAAGGTGGAGACCGGCATCGTGTGGGTGAACTGCTGGAACCTGCGCGACCTCCGCACCCCCTTCGGCGGCGTCAAGGCGTCCGGGATCGGCCGCGAAGGGGGAGAGTACTCACTGGACTTCTTCTCCGAGCCCGTCAACGTGTGCATCCAGATCTGAGAGCGAGCCAAGTGACCAGCGACATCGACGCGGCGGCCGAGCGCATCCTCGGCGCCTACGCCTCGGGCGTCCCGTGCGGGCCCGTCCGCGACCTCATCGCGACCGCCGACGACGCCTACGCCGTCCAGGAGCGGATGACCGAGCGGTGGCTGGGGGAGGGGCGGCGGCTGTCCGGCCGCAAGATCGGCCTGACCTCCCGCGCCGTCCAGGAGCAGATGCGCGTCGACAGCCCCGACTTCGGGATGCTGTACGCCGACATGGCCGTCCCGGACGGCGACGAGATCCCGGCCGGCGCCGTCCTGCAGCCGCGCGTCGAGGCGGAGGTCGCGCTCGTCCTGGAGCACGACCTGACGCACGAGCGGCACACGGTCGCCGACCTGATCCGCGCGACCGCGTTCGCGCTGCCGGCGATCGAGATCGTCGGCAGCCGCATCCGCGACTGGGACATCACGCTCGCCGACACCGTCGCCGACAACGCCTCGTCCGGCATGTACGCGCTCGGCAACCGCCCGGTCCGCCTGGAGGACGTCGACCTGCGGCTGTGCGGGATGGTCGTGGAGCGGCGCGGCGAGCAGCTGTCCAGCGGCACCGGCGCCGCCTGCCTCGGGCATCCGCTGAACGCCGCGCTATGGCTCGCCGACACCCTCGCCCGCGTCGGCCGCCCGCTGCGCGCCGGCGACACGGTGCTGACCGGCGCGCTCGGCCCGGTCGTGCCCGCCGCGCCCGGCGACGTGTTCGAAGCCCGCATCGACGGCCTCGGCGACGTCCGCGTCGCCTTCGGCCGCGCCGACCAGGACAGGGAGGAATCGTGACCGTTGACGTGCACGCGCTCGCGGCGACGCTGGACGACGCCGCCCGGGACGTCCGCGCGATCCCGAGGCTCACCGACGCCGCGCCGTTCGACGTGGCGACCGCCTACGCGGTGCAGCGCGAGCTGATCGAGCACCGGGTCCGGCGCGGGGAGCGGCTCTCCGGCGTGAAGATGGGCTTCACCAGCCGCGCGAAGATGGTCCAGATGGGCGTCGACGACGTCATCTGGGGCCTGCTCACCGACGGGATGCAGGCCGGTGACTCCGCGGACCTGTCGAACCTCATCCACCCGCGGATCGAACCGGAGATCGTGTACCTGATCGGCCGGGAGGTCCGCTCCGTCGCCGAGGTCGAGTCGGCCGTGGCGGGCGTCGCCGTCGGGTTCGAGATCCTCGACTCGCGCTACGAGGACTTCAAGTTCACGCTCCCGGACGTCGTCGCCGACAACGCCTCCGCCGCCCTCTACGGGTTCGGTGCCTGGCACGAGCCGCGCGACCTGTCCAACGTGGGGCTGCTGATGGAGATCGACGGGCGGCCGGTGCAGACCGGTTCGTCCGCCGCGATCCTCGGCGACCCGGCCCGGTCGCTGCGCGCGGCCGCCCGGCTCGCGCTCGGCGCCGGGATGACCCTCGAACCCGGCTGGGTGGTGCTGGCGGGCGCCGCGACGGCCGCCGTCCCGCTGCCCAAGGACGCCCACGTCCGCGTCACCGGGGCGGGCCTCGGCAGCGCGGAGGTGACGACCCGGTGAGCGATGCGATCCTCGTCGAGGGCAAGGCCAAGCCGCGCGGGCGGTTCCCGCACGTGAAGCGGGCCGGGGACTTCGTGTTCGTGTCCGGCACCAGCTCGCGGCGGCCCGACGGCACGTTCGCCGGCGCGAGCGCCGACCCGATGGGCGTCACCGACCTCGACATCCGCGAGCAGACCCGCGCGGTCATCGACAACATCGCCGACCTGCTGGAGGCCGCCGGGGGAGGGCTGGCCGACGTCGTCAGCGTCACCTCCTACCTGGTGAGCATGAACGACTTCGGCGGCTACAACGAGGTCTACGGCGAGTACTTCGACGAGACCGGCCCGGCCCGCACCACCGTCGCGGTCCACCAGCTCCCGCACCCGCACCTGCTCATCGAGATCTCGTGCGTCGCCCACATCCCACGCAACGGCGAGGAGGCCGGAGCATGACCCTGCCGCAGCTGACGTTCGGACGCCCCTTCAACTTCCAGGCGTGGATCGACGAGCACCGCGACCTGCTGAAGCCGCCGGTCGGGAACGTCCAGGTGTTCGACGACACCGGGCTCATCGTCATGGTGGTCGGCGGGCCGAACCAGCGCACCGACTTCCACGACGACCCGACCGAGGAGTTCTTCTACCAGCTCAAGGGCAACATGGTTTTGCGGGTCATGGAGGAGGAGGGCAAGCCGCCCACCGACCTGCAGATCAACGAGGGCGACGTGTTCCTGCTGCCGCCGCACGTCCGGCACTCACCGCAGCGACCCGAGGAGGGCTCGATCGGTCTCGTGGTGGAGATCCCGCGGCCCGAAGGGCTCAAGGAGGCGTTCGAGTGGTACTGCACCGAGTGCCACCACCTCGTGCACCGCGCCGAGCTGCAGGTCCGCTCCATCGTGGATGACCTGCCGCCCGCGTTCGAGGGCTTCTACGGCGGCGACCGCGAATGTCCGAACTGCGGCGCCGTCCACCCGGGCCGCCAGTGGCCCGAATCCATGATCCCGAAGACGGCCCCGCGGGCCTGACTCCCCTCGCGTTCGACGGAGCTCCAGTGACAGTCATCGACGTCCACGCCCATGTCTTCCCCCGGCTCGGCCGTGCCGAGGGCCGCGTCCTCAGCGACGACGGTGAGCCGTGGCTGCGCGTCCACGGCGACGGCACCGGCATGATGATGAGCGGCGACCGGGAGTACCGGCCGGTCGAGGAGGGGCTGTGGGACCCCGCGCGGCGGGTGGCCGACATGGACGCCGCCGGAGTCGACGTCCAGGCCGTCTCGTCCACCCCGCTGATGTTCGGGTACGAGGCCGAGCCGTTTCGCGCCGCCGACTGGTGCGACCTGGTCAACGACCGCATCCTCGCCTTCTGCGCGGACGCGCCGGACCGGCTGCTGCCGCTCTGCCAGGTCCCGCTGCAGGACCCGGCGCTCGCCTGCGAGGTCGCGACGCGCGCGGCGGCGGCCGGGCACCGCGGCGTCCACATCGGCAACCACGTCGGCGACCGGAACCTCGACGACCCGGGCATCACCGCGTTCCTCGCGCACTGCGCGCGGATCGGCCTTCCCGTGCTCGCGCACCCGTGGGACATGCTCGGCGCCGACCGGATGCGGGGCCACATGCTGCCGTGGCTGTCGGGCATGCCCGCCGAGACGCAGCTGAGCATCCTCGGGCTGATGCTGTCCGGCGCGTTCGAGCGGATCCCCGCGTCGCTGCGGCTGTGCTTCTGCCACGGCGGCGGCAGCCTCGCGTTCACGCTCGGACGCGCCGACAACGCCTGGCACCGGCGCGACATCGTCCGCGCCGACTCGCCGCGCCCACCGTCGGAGTACACCGACCGGTTCTTCGTCGACTCGGCCGTGTTCGACCCGCGCGCGCTCCGGCTGCTGGTCGAGGTGATGGGCGCCGACCGCGTCATGCTCGGCACCGACTACCCGTTCCCGCTCGGCGAGCAGGAACCGGGCGCGACGATACGAGCGTGTCCGGGCCTGGACGACGCCGACTGCGCCAAGCTGCTCGGCGCCAACGCGCAGGCGTTCTTCGCGCCCGCCGCCGATGTGGCGGGCGTCGCCGACACGGCCGACGCGGCCGACGCGGCCGACGCGGCGGTCGCGGGGAGCGCGTCGTGAGCGCGGAACTGCAGGCCGGGGAGCGCGAGGCGTTGCGGCTGGACGAGACCGACCCGGTGCCCTCGCTGCGCGGGGAGTTCCTCATCCCGCCCGCGCCCGGCGGAACGTACCCGGAGGCCGCCTACTTCGCCGGCAACTCCCTCGGCCTCCAGCCGAAGGCCGTCGCCGGCCGCCTGCGCGAGGAGCTCGACGACTGGGCGAGCCTCGCCGTCGAGGGCCACACGCAGGCCCGCCGCCCGTGGGTGGACTACCACGAGCTGCTCCGCGAGCCCGCCGCCCGCCTCGTCGGCGCGCTGCCGCACGAGGTCGTCGCGATGAACTCGCTGACGGTCAACCTGCACCTGATGATGGCGAGCTTCTACCGGCCGTCCGGGGAGCGCACCCGCATCGTCATCGAGGACTCGGCGTTCCCGTCCGACTCCTACGCGGTCGCCAGCCAGGCGATCCACCACGGGCTCGATCCCGCGGACGCGGTCGTCCGGCTGACGCCGCGCCCCGGCGAGGACAACCTGCGCACCGAGGACGTCCTGGCGTTCCTCGAACGCGAGGGCGGCACGGTCGCGCTGCTCATGCTGGGCGGCGTCAACTACCTGACCGGCCAGCTCATGGACATGGCCGCGATCACCAAGGCGGGCCGCGCCGCCGGCGCCGTCGTCGGCTGGGACCTCGCCCACGCCGCCGGGAACGTCCCGCTGCGGCTGCACGACTGGGACGTCGACTTCGCCGCCTGGTGCACCTACAAGTACCTCAACAGCGGCCCCGGCGCGGTCGCGGGCTGCTTCGTGCACGAGCGGCATGTCGCCGACCCGTCGGTGCCGAAGCTGTCGGGCTGGTGGGGCACCGCGCCGTCCGTCCGGTTCCGGATGGAGCCCGACATCGCGCCGCCCGCCTCCGCCGACGCCTGGCAGCTGTCCAACCCGCCGATCCTCGCGCTGGCGCCGGTGCTGGCCTCCCTGGAGATCTTCGACCGGGTCGGGATGGCGGCGCTGCGCGCCCGCAGCGAGCGGCTCACCGGCTATCTCGCGGCCCGGCTCGCCCCGCTGCGCGGCGTCCAGGTGATCACCCCGGACGACCCGGCGGCGCGCGGCAGCCAGTTGTCGCTGCGGGTCGCGGGCGCCGAGGGCGCCGGGGGACTGGTGCGGCGGCTCGCCGAGACCCACGGCGTGGTCGCCGACGCGCGCGAGCCGGACGTGGTGCGGTTCGCCCCCGTGCCGCTGTACTGCACGTTCCACGACTGCCATCGCGCAGCCGTCGCGCTGGATGATCTGACTTAGGTGTGTCGGGGGTCCGGCCGGGCCCGTATGGGGTAAGTTCGTTGCTGTCGCCGGGCCGGCCAGGCGCGGCGGCCAAGCAGTCTCGAACGTTTGCTTTATGAAACGCCCGCAGAAGTTCAAGACGAGGGCGTTCTCCGTTGCAGCTCCGGGTGATCCGGGCGGACGTGAGATGAGTCCGCTTGCAGCCCGGCCGCCGTCCGGCGGCCGGTGATTCCGTTCACCCAGAGGAGAACATCATGGCCGAAGGCACCGTGAAGTGGTTCAACGCCGAAAAGGGCTTCGGGTTCATCGCCCCCGACGGCGGCGGCCCGGACGTGTTCGTCCACTACTCGGCGATCACCTCCAGCGGCTACCGGAGCCTGGACGAGAACCAGCGCGTCGGCTTCGAGATCACCCAGGGCCAGAAGGGCCCGCAGGCCGAGGGTGTCTACCCGCTGTAAGGCCGGCGTCCAACGCGTGATTCGGCCGGGGACGTTCGCCGTCCCCGGCCTTTCGCATGCCTACCCGCCGTAGGTGGCGGCGTCGATGCCGACGGCCCGCAGGAGCAGCCGGTCACGGGTGTGGTCGGGGAGCCTGGCGAGCGTCGCCATCATCCGGGCGTCCCGGCCGACCAGATAGCGCGACTTGGGGCGGCGCTCCGTCAGCGCCCTGACGATCGTCTTCACGGCCGAATCGACCGGGCCCGGCTTCGCACGGGCGTTGAACTCGCCCATCTTCGCGCTGACCCCTTCGTAGAGGCGCTGGGCGTCCGCGTCGCCGCGCCATCCGGTCGCCCGCCGCGAGGCGCCGGACTTGCCGAAGATCTCGGTGTCCAGCAGGCCGGGCTCGATCACGCAGACCTTGACGCCGAGCGGCCGCATCTCCACCCGCAGCGCCTCGGTGACCGACGCCAGCGCCGCCTTGGACGCGGCGATCGGCCCGAACGCGGGACCGCTCATCCTCGAACTCACGGCGCCGATGTTGACGACCCGTCCCTTCGCGGCGCGCAGCATCGGCAGCACCGCCTGCGTCATCGCGATCTGGCCGACCACGTTGACGTCGAACTGCCGGCGCCAGTCCTCCAGCGGGACCAGCTCCACCGGGCCCTCGACGATGACGCCGGCGTTGTTGACCAGCGCGTCCAGGCGCCCGCCGGTGCGCGCTGCGATCTCCTTGGCGGCGGCGTCGACCGTCTCCTCGTCGATCAGGTCGACGACGAGGGGGTGCGCCCCGCCGGGGACCCGGCCGGCGTCGGACGGCCGCCGCACCCCGGCGTACACCTCCCAGCCCAGCTCGGTCAGCCTGCGGACGGCCGCGGAGCCGAGCCCGCCGGCCGCGCCCGTGATCAGTACGGTTCGAGTGCTCATGCCGCCGATGCTGGGCCCCCCGGCCCGGCCGGACAAGATTAGAGTTAACGCTAGTAACGCCACTGACAGGCATGAGCGAAGCGAGGTGACCGGTCCTGCCGTCCCCGACCGCCGACGTGCGCCGCAAGGAACTCGGCGACTTCCTGCGGTCCCGGCGCGCCCGCGTGCGGCCGCAGGAGGCGGGCATCGTCCCCGGCCCGCGGCGCCGGACGCCCGGGCTGCGCCGCGAGGAGGTCGCGACGGCGGCCGGCGTCAGCCTCACCTGGTACACCTGGCTTGAGCAGGGCCGCGTCAACGGGGTGTCGCGGCAGGTCCTCGACAGCCTGGCCCGCGCGCTGCTGCTCGGCGAGGCCGAGCACCGGCACCTGCTGGAACTGGCCGGGGAGCCCGCGGTCGAGCCGGCGGAGCCGGGCGCGGTGACGCGCGAGGTGCGCGACCTGCTCGCCATGGTCGAACCGAACCTCGCCCACGTGGTGACCCGCTGCTTCGACCTGGTCGCCTGGAACGCGCCGGTGGAGGCGCTGCTGCGCACCATGCCCGAGCGGCCCGCGGGCGACGACCTCAACGTCGTCTGGCTGATGTTCCACAACGCCTGGATGCGCGAGCGGTTCGCCGAGTGGGAGGCCGAGGCCCGCTGGCTGACCGCGCTGCTGCGCAACGAGTCCGGACGGCAGGCCGGAAACCCCCGTTTCCAGCGGCTCGTGGCACGGCTGGCCGCCACCAGCAGCGACTTCCGCGCGTTCTGGGCGTCCCACGAGATCACCCCGTTCACGCCGTCCGAGCGGGCGTTCCGCCACCCGGCCTTCGGGGAGATCACGCTCCGCTATATGAAGATCAATGTCGAGAACGATCCGGATCAGAGCGTCCTGGTGCACTACGCGCCGCCCGGGTCGGCCGCGGCGGCGACCCTCGCCCGCCTCTCAGGGGCGTAGCTCCCGGACGGGCGGCTCGACCGGCCGTCCGGCGGGCGCAGCGACCGGGGCGGGGCGCGGGCGCAGCGCGCCGGCGAACAGCAGCGTCGGCGCAACGATGCAGGTGATGAGCGCGAACGCGGCCGGGTAGGACAGCGCGCCCGCCGCCCAGCCCGTCACCGCCGGCGCGGTCAGCCCGGACAGGTAGGTGATCGTGGCGACGCCCGCCACGCCCTCACCCGGGGTGTTCCCGGCACTGCCGGCCGCCGCGAAAACCAGCGGGACGACGGTCGCGACGCCGGCGCCGAGGAGCGCGAAACCGGCGATGCCCGGCACCGCGCTGCGCGCCGCCACCACCAGCACGCCGCCGAGCACGGCGACGCCCCCGCCGCAGCGCACGACCGTCGCGGGACCGAACCGGCGGACGAGGCGGTCCCCGGCGAGCCGCGTCGCCGCCATGCACGCCATGAAGATCGTGTAGCTGGCCGCGGCCAGCCCGGGGCCCGCGTCCGCGACCTTGGTGAGGTAGACCGCCGACCAGTCGGCGCTCGCGCCCTCGGCGAACGTCGCGCAGAACCCGACGACGCCGATCGCCGCGATCGCCCGGTTCGGCAGCGCGAACCGGCGCGGCGCCGGGGCGTCCGCGTCCGTCCGGTCGGGGAGCAGGCCGCGGCCCGCCGCGGCGCCCGCGGCGAGCAGGACCAGCGCGACGACGCCGAGGTGCACGCGGGCGTCCACCCCGGCGTGCGCCGCGAGGATGCCGACGCCGCCCGCGGCGAGGCTCCCGACGGCCCACAGCCCGTGCAGCCCCGACATGATCGGCCGCTTCAGGTGCCGTTCCACCGACACCGCGTGGCCGTTCATCACCACGTCCGACATCCCGGCGGCCATCCCGTAGACCAGCATCGCGGCGAACAGGAAGCCGGGCGCGGGCGACAGCGCGGGCAGCGCGAGGGCCGCGGCCCAGAAGGCGATCAGGGCGCGGGTGGCGGTGCGCTCCCCGATGCGGTGCGCGATCCGGCTCGCGGTCGGCATCGTGGCGAACGCGCCGATGGAGGGGCACAGGAGGGCGAGCCCGAGGAGCGTGGCGCCGAGGCCGAGGTGGTCCTGGATCCAGGGGATGCGGGTCGCGAGGGTGCCCGCGACGGCGCCGTGCACGGCGAAGACCGCGGCGATGGCGCGATGGGGACGGCTCATGGCCACAGAAACTAACAGGCAGGCTTCCTGATGAAAAGCGGATAACGCGACATCCCTGGCTACGATGGCTCCCGTGAAGACCGCCGACCCGACGATGGCCCGCGCGATCAACGACCGGCTCGCCCTGGACCTGCTGCTCGAGCGGGGCCCGCTCACCGCGCCGCAGCTGCGCGCGCTGACCGGGCTGTCGCGGCCGACGGTGTCCGACCTGGTCGAGCGGTTGCGCGCGGACGGGCTGATCGAGGTCACCGGGGAGGCCGGCGCCGACCGGCGCGGTCCGAACGCCCGGCTCTACGGACTGGTCGCCGGCCGCGCCCACGTCGCCGGGGTCGACCTGCGCCGCGACGCCCTGCACGTCGCGGTCGCCGACCTCGCCGGGAACCCGGCCGGGGTGTCCTCCCGCCCGCTGCCCGACGACCCGGACCTGCCGGCCCTGATCGGCGAGGCGGTCGCCGGCACCGCGGGCGGCATCGACCTGCACGCCGTCGTGGTCGGCACGCCCGGCCTGATCCATCCGGGCACCGGCCTGGTGACCGACGGCGACATGCCCGGCTGGCGCCCCGACCTGCTCCAAGCCCTGCGGGACCGGACCACCGCGCGCGTCGTCGTGGAGAACGAGGTCAACCTGGCCGCCGTCGCCGAACACCGCGACGGCGCCGCGGCGGGCCACGACGACTTCGCGCTGCTGTGGTTGGACGACGGCGTCGGCGCCGCGATCGTGCTGGACGGGCGGTTGCGGCGCGGCGCGTCCGGTGGCGCGGGCGAGGTCGGGATGCTCCGGTTCGGCGGCACCGGGTTCTGCGACCTGGTCGATCTGGCGTCCGCCGGGGAGCTGGACGCCGAGGCGTTCGCCGACCGCGTCGCCGAGGGCGCGTTCGCGCTGGTCGCCGTGCTGGACCCGGGCCTGGTCGTGCTCGGCGGCGTGCTCGGCCGCGGCGGCGGCGACCGCCTCGCCGGCCTGGTCGGCGCCCGGCTGGCCGCCCTGAGCCCCGCCGCCACCGTGGTGCGGCCGGCCGCGTACGACGGCGACGCGGTGCTGCACGGCGCCGTCCTCACCGCGCTCGACCTCGCCCGCGCCGACGTCTTCGGCCGGCCGGTCGCCGCGGGCTGACCGCCGCCCGCGCCCGCGACGTCACCCAGGGGACCCCGTCAGCCGCGGGGCAGTCGCTCGCCCGTCCGCAGCCGGTCGAGGCCCAGCCAGATGAACTCCAGCGCCATCTGCTCGGCCCGCTCGCGCGACGTGTCGGGATGCTCCAGCCACCACGACACCATCGACAGCATCGACCCGTACATCAGCGGGACGAGCAGTCGCGCCCGCCGCTCGTTCACCTCGAGGGCGGCGCGCGACAGCTTCGGGTCGGCGCGCCGGCGGCGCAGCAGCAGGTCGGCGAACGCGGTGCCGAGCCGCTCGCGCAGCTCCCGCAGCTCCAGCCCGACCTCCGGCTTGTCGAGGTGCCGGACCACCAGCGACCACGCGTCCGGCTCCTCGGTCGCGTAGTCGAACAGCACCCGGATCATCGCCCGGATACCGCCCGCCGTGCCGTGCGCGGCGGGCACCGCCTCGTTCAGCCGCCCGGTCAGCTCGGTGACGATCGCCTCCGTTACCTCGGCGAACAGCTCCTCCTTGGACACGAAGTGCTGGTACAGCAGCGCCTTGGACACCTGCGCCGCCGCGGCGACGTGCTCCATCTGCGTCAGGTGGTAGCCGCGCCGGCCGAACTCCTCCAGCGCCACCTGGAGCAGCTGCTCGCGCCGCCGGGCGTACGGCATCCGCCGCCGCACGCCCGGCCCCGCGGCGGGCGGTCCCGCCTCCCCCGTGCCGCTCGTCATGTGCCGAGGTACTTGCCCAGCTCGGCGCGCGCGACGGACCGGACGTGGACCTCGTCCGGCCCGTCGGCGAGGCGGAGGGTGCGCAGGCCCGCCCACATCGCGGCGAGCGGGGTGTCGTCGCTGACGCCGGCGCCGCCGTGCACCTGGATCGCCCTGTCGACGACGTCCAGCGCGACCCGCGGCGCGATCACCTTGATCGCCGCGACCTCGGACCGCGCGGCCTGCACGCCCTGCTTGTCGATCAGCCATGCGGTCTTGAGGGTGAGCAGCCGGGCCTGCTCGATCGCCATCCGCGACTCGGCGATCTGCTGGCGCACCACGCCCTGCTTGGCGAGCGGCCCGCCGAACGCCACACGGGACGCCGCGCGCCGGCACATCATCTCCAGCGCCCGCTCGGCCATCCCGATCGCGCGCATGCAGTGGTGGATGCGGCCGGGCCCGAGCCGCGCCTGCGCGATCGCGAACCCGCCGCCCTCCTCGCCGACGAGGTTCTCCACCGGCACGCGGACGTCGGTGAAGGTGATCTCGCAGTGGCCGTGCTGGTCCTGGTAGCCGAACACGGGCAGCGGCCGGACGACCTCGACCCCGGGCGCGTCCAGCGGCACCAGCACCATCGACTGCTGCCGGTAGGGGTGGCCCTCCGGGTCGGTCTTGCCCATCACGATCATGATCTTGCAGCGCGGGTCGGCGGTGCCGCTGATCCACCACTTGCGGCCGTTGATCACGTAGTGGTCGCCGTCGCGCTCGATCCGGGTGGAGATGTTGGTGGCGTCCGAACTCGCCACCTCCGGCTCCGTCATCGCGAACGCGCTGCGGATCTCGCCGTCCAGCAGCGGCCGCAGCCACCGCTCCTTCTGCCCGGGCGTGCCGAACAGGTGCAGGACCTCCATGTTGCCGGTGTCGGGGGCCGCGCAGTTGGTCGCCTCCGGCGCGAGGCTGGGGGAGCGGCCTGTGATCTCGGCGAGCGACGCGTAGTCGGTGACCGTCAGGCCGTGCGCCGGGTCCTCGCTGTCGGGGAGGAACAGGTTCCAGAGGCCGCGCTTGCGCGCCTCCACCTTGAGGTCCTCGACGACCTGCGGGACGTGGTGCTCGCGGCCCTGCGCGCGCAGCTCCGCCCGCTGCGCCGCGTAGACCGGTTCCGCCGGGTAGACGTGGGAGTCCATGAAGTCCTGGAGGCGGCCGAGGTGCTCCTGGGCCCGCTCGCTCAAACCGAAGTCCATTCCGCTAGAGTAACTGACGAGTCAGTTACTTGGGAGGGGAGTCCCGATGGCAGCCTTCGACGGAACCGGCAAGGTCGCGCTGATCACCGGAGGATCCAACGGCATCGGCGCCGCCGTCGCCCGCCGGCTGGCCCGCGCGGGCGCCCGGGTCGTGCTCGCCGACGTCGACGCCGACGCCGGCGCCGCGCTCGCCAAGGAGCTGGACGGCGCGTTCGTCCGGTGCGACGTCCGCGAGCCCGCCGACAGCGAGGCCGCCGTCGCCACCGCCGTCGAGCGCTTCGGCGGCCTGGACGTGGCGTTCCTCAACGCCGGCATCGCCGGGGGCGGGCGGCTCGACGAGACCTTCGACCCCGCCGTCTACCGCCGCGCGATGGGCATCAACCTCGACGGCGTCGTCTACGGGGTGCACGCGGCGCTGCCCGCGCTCCGCAGCCGCGGCGGCGGGAACATCATCGCGACCGCCAGCATGGCCGCGCTCACCGCGACGCCCTTCGACCCCGTCTACGGCGCGAACAAGGCCGCCGTCGTCGGCCTCGTCCGCGCCCTCGGCCCCACCTACGAGCCCGAGGGGATCCGGGTGAACGCGCTGTGCCCGTCGTTCGCCGACACCGCGATTCTCGGTGAGATGAAGGGGCAGCTCCAGGAGAGCGGGTTCCCGATCCTGGAGGTGAGCGACGTGGTCGAGGCCTTCATGCGGATCCTTGAGGCCGACGGCGTCGGCGAGGCGTGGTACGTGGTGCCGGGCCGCCCGTCCGAGCCCTTCAAGTTCCGCGGCGTCCCCGGCCCGCGCTGACCCGTTCTTCGACCCAGGACCCGAACAGGAGAGTCATGCGCGCGATCCAGATCACCGAGTTCGGCGGCCCCGAGGTGCTGAACGTCGCCGAGCTGCCCGACCCGGTCGCAGGGCCCGGGCATCTGCTCGTCGACGTCTCCCGCGCCGGCGTCAACTACGCCGACACCCACCAGGCCGAGAACAGCTACCTGTCGGAGTCGACGCTGCCGATGGTGCCGGGCGGCGAGGTCGTCGGCACCACCCCGGACGGGCGCCGCGTCGTCGCGCTCGTCGGCACCGGCGGGTACGCCGAGAAGGCCGTCGCGCCGGAGGCGCTGGCGTGGCAGGTCCCGGACGCGATCGACGACGTCACCGCGCTCGGGATGATCGTCCAGGGCGCCTCGGCGTGGGTGCTGCTGCGCCGCAGCGTGCACCTGGCGCCGGGGGAGTCGGTCGTCGTGCACGCCGCCGCCGGCGGCGTCGGCACCCTCGCCGTCCAACTCGCCAAGGCCTGGGGCGCCGGCCGCGTCATCGCCACCGCCTCGTCCGAGGGCAAGCGCGCCCTCGCCCTCGAACTCGGCGCGGACGCGGCGATCGACGCCAACGAGCCCGACCTCAAGGACGCGCTCATCGAGGCCAACGGCGGCCGCCGCGTCGACGCCGTCCTGGAGATGACCGGCGGGACCGTCACCGACCAGAGCCTGAAGGCGCTCGCGCCGTTCGGCCGGCTCGCCTTCTACGGCATGGCCTCCCGCAAGGAACCGTCGCCGGTTCGGCCCGCCTCGCTGATGTCGCACTCCACCACGATCGCGGGCATGTGGCTGCCGCACGTGTTCCAGCTGCCCGGCGACGTGATGCGCGCCGCGCTGGACGAGCTGTTCGGCCTGGCCGCGGACGGCCGGCTGCGCGTCATCGGCGGCGGCGAGTACGGCCTCACCGAGGTCCGCCGCGCCCACGAGGACCTGCGCGCCCGCCGCACCACCGGCAAGCTCGTCCTGGACCCGGCCCGCTGAGCCCTCAGCCCACCAGGCCGTTCTCGTAGGCGAACACCACGGCCTGGGTGCGGTCGCGCAGCGCCAGCTTGGTCAGCACGTGCCCGACGTGCGTCTTGACCGTCTGCTCGGCCAGCACCAGCTCGGCGGCGATCTCGGCGTTGGACAGCCCGCGCGCGATGAGGCGCAGCACGTCCATCTCGCGCGGGGTGAGCCCCGCCGTCGCCGCCGGGCTCGGCCGCTGGTGGCGGCGCCGGCGCGCGAAGTCGCCGATCAGCCGCCGGGTGATGGACGGCGCGAGCAGCGCGTCGCCCGCCGCCACCACCCGCACCCCGGCCACCAGGTCGGCCGCCGAGGCGTCCTTCAGCAGGAACCCGCTGGCCCCCGCGCCGAGCGCCTCGTAGACGTACTCGTCCAGGTCGAACGTGGTGAGCATCAGGATCTTCGGCCGCACGTCCGCCGGATCGCCGCCGGCCCGAGCGGGCTCGCCGATCAGCTCGGCGGTCGCGGCGAGGCCGTCCATCTCCGGCATCCTGATGTCCATCACCACGACGTCCGGATCCAGCGCCCGGGCCATGTCCACGGCCTCGCGCCCGTTCCCCGCCTGCCCGATCACCTCGATCTGCGGGTCGGAGGACAGCAGCGCCGCGAGCCCGTCGCGGATCATCACCTGGTCGTCGGCGATCAGCACCCGAATCGTCACGACGCCACCCTACGGCGAATGATCAGTCCCCGTAGGGCAGCTCGGCCGCGACGGTCCAGCCCGCGGGGTCGCGCGGCCCGGCCGCGATCTCGCCGCCGAGCATGGTGACGCGCTCGCGCATGCCGACCAGGCCGTGCCCGCCGCCCTCCGAGGCGTCCGGGGCGCGGCGCGCGCCGTCGTCGGCGACGGTCACCGCGAGCGCCTCCCGGCCATACTTGATCTCCACGTGGACGCGCGATCCCGGCGCGTACCGGGCGGCGTTGCTGAGCGACTCCTGGACGATCCGGTAGGCCGACAGGTCCACCCCGGCGTCCAGCGGACGCGGCATCCCGACGACCACCGTGGCGACCGACAGCCCGGAGTTGCGGGCCGCCGCCGCCAGCTCGTCGAGCCGGTCCAGGCCCGGGCTCGGGGCGCGCTCGGCGCCCTCGTCGTCCGAGCGCAGCAGCCCCACCACGCGGCGGGTCTCGGTGAGCGCCTCGCGGGCCGCGTCCCGCACCACCCCGAACGTCTCCCGGGCGGAGTCCGGCAGGTCCGGGATCTTGAACGGCGCGGCCTCGGCCTGCATCGCGATCACCGACATGTGGTGCGCGACGACGTCGTGCAGCTCGCGGGCGATGCGGGCGCGCTCCTCCAGTACCGCCTGGCGGGCCAGGTCCTGCCGGTGCTGCTCCTCGCGCAGGCGCAGCTGCGCCTCCGCGGACCGGCGGCCGCCGACCGCGTCGCCGAAGGTCAGCACGACCGCGGTGATCCCGGCGAGGATCATGCCGAACCAGCCCGGCATGCCGAGCAGCACGGCGGGCAGCAGCACCGCCACGATCGTGACCGCGCCGACGCCGAGCGTCACCTCCCGGTCGCAGCCGACCCCGGTGAAGAACAGCACGACCACCAGCGCCAGGATCGCGGTCACCGGCCAGGGCATGAAGCCGGTGCCGTGCCGGACGAACACGGTGATCAGCAGCCCGATGGCGGCGATCCGCCAGGAGGCCAGCGGCCAGCGGGCCGCGAAGACCAGCGGGGTCGCCATCAGCACGCCGAGCGGCCAGGCCGCGCCCGCGTCCACGTGGTACTGGTCGATGGAGATCGCGATGGATCCGGCGGTGAACCCGATCGTCAGGGCGAGCAGAAGGGCCAGGATCGGCGCGCGCAGCAGCATCCGGCGCGGCAGCAGGGTGACGGCCGGGTCGTCGCGGCCCGGCAGGAGGGCCGAGGAGACGCCGGCGAGCAGCCTCGGCCGGCCGCCGGCGTCGGAGCGGTGTGGTTCGTTCATCTCGCTGCGAGCCTAGAACGCCCCGCGCCGCGTCCGCCTGCCTCCGGGGAGGGAGATCGGTCCGCCCCCGCTGGTATCACCGCTGCACAACGAGGGGGCGATCCTTCCCTGCATTCCCGATTGACTTTATAGGGAATTTGGTCCACCCTGAGGGGCGTGACGATCTCCATCTCGCTGCACGAGCGGCTGCACGTCGATCTTCGCCGCCAGGCCAGCGCGCTGTGTCGCCGGACGACCCGCTAGCGCCGACCCGCCGGTTCCCACCGGCGGGGGAGCCGCTCCGGCACGTCCGACCGCACAGCTGAGGAGAACGACGCATGACCACCGCCACGACCGACTTCGGCACGCCCGAGCCGGGCGCGACCGCCTCGGAGGGTTCGAAGGACACGGGCGCGCCGTTCGCGCCGCCGCGGCTCGCCGAGCGGGCCCGCGCGCTCGCGGCGAACCCGGAGGAGTGGATCCACCGCGTCCGGCTCGACCCGCAGGGCCGCTGGTACGAGCGGATCCACCAGGACGCCGACCACGAGATCTGGCTGATCAGCTGGCTGCCCGGCCAGGCCACCGGCTTCCACGACCACGGCGGCTCCGCCGGCGCCTTCGCGGTCGCCCTCGGCACGCTGGAGGAGCACCGCGTGCGCGCCCGGCGCGAGGTCGGCTCCGGGCAGGCCCGCTCGTTCGGGCCCGACTACGTCCACGACGTCCGCAACACCTCGGACGCGCCCGCGGTGAGCGTGCACGTGTACGCGCCGCCGCTGTCGACCATGCGCCGCTACGACGTGGACGCGGGCGGCGAACTCGTCCGGCTCGCCGCGGAGTCGGCCGACGACTGGTGACACGGGTCGGCCGACGACTGGTGACACGGGCCGGAGGTTCGGCTCCGTCCCAGCGCACGGTTTCGGAATCGCCATCGGGAAGTGAGGCCCGGGCAACGCGGCCGCATAAGGTTTTCTCTGCGGGGAAGATCCGGCCTCATGAGCACACCGGGCAGCGAACCGAAGACGACGGCGGACGAGCACCACGACGGCCCCTCGCACTCCGCCGCGACCGCCGCTCTCCTGGCGGGCGCCGCCGCGCTCGGCGGCTTCCTGTTCGGTTACGACTCCTCGGTCATCAACGGGACGGTCGACGCGCTCAAGGACACCTTCCACCTGAGCGGCTTCGTCGTCGGCTTCGTGGTGTCGGCGGCGCTGCTCGGCTGCGCGGTCGGCGCCTGGTTCGCCGGCCCGATCGGCGACCGGATCGGCCGGGTGAAGGTGATGCTGGCCGCGTCCGCGCTGTTCGTCATCAGCTCGCTCGGCTCGGCGTTCGCCTTCAGCGCCGTGGACCTCACCGCGTGGCGGCTGGTCGGCGGGCTGGCGATCGGCGCCGCGTCGGTCATCGCGCCCGCCTACATCGCCGAGATCGCGCCCGCCGAGCTGCGCGGCCGGCTCGGCTCGCTGCAGCAGATGGCGATCGTCCTCGGCATCTTCGCGGCGCTGGTCGTCGACTACGTGATCGCCCAGGTCTCCGAGGGCGGCGCGACCGGGACGTTCCCCTGGGGCGGCGGCGCGTGGCGGTGGATGTTCGCCAGCGCGGCCGTGCCCGCGGTGTTCTGGGGCGTGATCGCCACGACCATCCCCGAGTCGCCGCGCTACCTGGTGAAGAAGCACAAGATGACCGACGCGCGGCGGGTGCTCGGCCGGGTCATGGGCCGCGGCGACGTGGACGGCAAGATCCAGGACATCGTCCGGTCGATCGCCGAGGACCGCGCGGTGCACCTGCGCGACCTGCGCGGCTCGCGGCTCGGCCTGCTGCCGATCGTGTGGGTCGGCATCCTGCTGTCGGTCTTCCAGCAGTTCGTCGGCATCAACGTGATCTTCTACTACTCGTCGTCGCTGTGGCAGGCGGTCGGCTTCTCCGAGAGCAACGCGATGTTCACCTCGGTGATCAACTCGATCGTCAACGTGGCGTTCACGCTGGTCGCGATCGCGCTGGTCGACCGGGTCGGGCGGCGCCCGCTGCTGCTCGGCGGCGCGGCGGGCATGGCGCTGTCGCTCGGCACGCTGACGGCCTGCTTCGCGACCGCCCACGTGGTGGACGGCAAGCCGGAGCTGAGCGGCGCCGCCGGGCCGATCGCGCTCGTCGCCGCGAACGTCTTCGTCGCCGCGTTCGCCGCGACGTGGGGCCCGGTCGTGTGGGTGATGCTCGGCGAGATGTTCAACAACTTCATCCGGGCGTCGGCGCTGGCCGTCGCCGCCGCCGCGCAGTGGCTCGCCAACTGGGTGGTCACGACGACGTTCCCCGGCATCTCCGGCTTCTCGCTCAGCCTGGCCTACGGCCTGTACACCGCGTTCTCCGTGCTGGCGTTCGTCTTCGTGATCCGCGCCGTCCCGGAGACGAAGGGACGCGAGCTGGAGGACATGGACCGGCTCGAAGGGCCGCGGCGGGCGGCCCGCGCATGACCGCGGGAACGGCCGTGCCGGGGGAGGCGGCCGTCGGTTACCATGGACGCATGCAGGCCGTATCGCTCGTGTTCGAGACGACGACGCCGGGTCGCACCCGGCGCCACGGCCGCATGCACTGACATCGCACGCTGTGAGGGCCCCGGGAGCGATCCCGGGGCCTTCGCGCTCTCCGGGGTCGTGGCCGGGTCCCCGGAGGAGGACAGGAGCGGCCGATGGAGCCGGATGCGTCCGGGGGAGACCCCGAGTCGATAGCATCGGAACCCGTTGATCCCAACTCACCATCACGAGGAGTACCCGTGTCCACCGTGTCTGAGCTGCGCATCACCCTCGACGGGAGCGAGCGGGCGGTGCCGGCGGGCACCACCGCGGGGCAGGCACTGGACGCCGACGGCCGCACCGTGATCGCCGCCCGGGTCAACGGCGAGCTGCGCGACCTGGCCGGCGAGCTGCGCGACGGCGACGCCGTCGAGCCGGTCGAGATCGGCTCCGACGACGGCCGGGCCATCATGCGGCACTCCGCCGCGCACGTCATGGCGCAGGCCGTGCAGGAGCTGTTCCCCGAGGCCAGGCTCGGCATCGGCCCCCCGGTCGAGAACGGCTTCTACTACGACTTCGACGTCGCCGAGCCGTTCACCCCCGACGACCTCAAGCGCGTCGAGAAGCGGATGCGCGAGATCGTCAAGCAGGGCCAGCGGTTCTCCCGCCGCCCCGTCTCCGACGACGACGCCCGCGCCGAGCTGGCCGCAGAGCCCTACAAGCTGGAGCTCATCGGCCTCAAGGGCTCCGGCCCCGTCGAGGACGCGGCGGACGGCGCGAACGTGGAGGTGGGCGGCGCCGAGCTGACCATCTACGACAACCTCGACGCCAAGTCCGGCGAGCTGCGCTGGAAGGACCTGTGCCGCGGCCCGCACCTGCCGACCACCCGCGTCATCCCGGCGTTCAAGCTGATGCGCTCGGGCGGCGCGTACTGGCGCGGCAGCGAGAAGAACCCGCAGCTCCAGCGCATCTACGGCACCGCGTGGGAGTCGCGCGAGAAGCAGGACGAGTACCTGAAGTTCCTTGAAGAGGCCGAGAAGCGCGACCACCGCAGGCTCGGCGCCGAACTCGACCTGTTCTCCTTCCCCAACGAGATCGGCAGCGGCCTCGCCGTCTTCCACCCGAAGGGCGGCGTCGTCCGCCGCGTCATGGAGGACTACTCGCGCCGCCGGCACGAGACCGCCGGGTACGAGTTCGTCAACACCCCGCACATCACCAAGGGCAACCTGTTCGAGATCTCCGGCCACCTCGGCTGGTACAAGGACGACATGTTCCCGCCCATGGAGGTGGACGGCGGGGACTACTACCTCAAGCCGATGAACTGCCCGATGCACAACCTGATCTTCCGGGCGCGCGGGCGGTCCTACCGGGAGCTGCCGCTGCGGCTGTTCGAGTTCGGGTCGGTGTACCGGTACGAGAAGTCCGGCGTGGTGCACGGCCTCACCCGCGTCCGCGGCATGACCCAGGACGACGCGCACATCTACTGCACCCGCGAGCAGATGGTCGGCGAGCTGAAGAACCTGCTCACCTTCGTGCTCGAACTGCTGCGCGACTACGGCCTCAACGAGTTCTACCTGGAGCTGTCCACCCGGGACGACTCGGAGAAGTTCATCGGCTCCGCCGAGGACTGGGCCGAGGCCACCGCGGCGCTGGAGGAGGCGGCCGGCGACTCCGGGCTCGACCTCGTGCCCGACCCGGGCGGCGCGGCCTTCTACGGGCCGAAGATCTCCGTCCAGGCCAGGGACGCGATCGGCCGCACCTGGCAACTGTCCACCATCCAGGTCGACTTCAACCAGCCCAAGCGGTTCGAGCTGGAGTACCAGGCGGCCGACGGCACCCGCAAGCAGCCCGTCATGATCCACCGGGCGCTGTTCGGCTCGATCGAGCGGTTCTTCGGCGTGCTGCTGGAGCACTACGCGGGCGCCATGCCGCCGTGGCTGTCGCCGGTGCAGGCGGTCGGCATCCCGATCGGCGACGCGCACGTCCCGCACCTGGACAGGGTGGCCGAGCGGCTGCGCGAGCGCGGGATCCGGGTGGAGGTCGACTCCTCCTCCGACCGGATGCAGAAGAAGATCCGCAACGCGCAGAAGCAGAAGATCCCCTACATGCTGCTCGCCGGCGACGAGGACGTCGCGAAGGACGCGGTGTCGTTCCGGTACCGCAACGGGGAGCAGAAGAACGGCGTGCCGATCGACGAGGCCGTCGAGGAGATCGTGAAGGCCGTGGAGGCCCGCGTCCAGATCTGACCGGTGCCGCCCGGTTCCGCGCCCGCCCCCCGCGCGGGCGCGGACCCGGGCGCCCGTCAGCCCGTGGAGATCACGTAGGGCTTGCCGGCCAGGGCGCCGACCGCCCACAGCGTCCGGGTGCCCGGGACGCGCGTGAGCCCGCTGAAGACCGCGGTCGTGTCGATCTCCGTCCGCCAGGCGCCGTCGGTGTAGTGCACCAGGACCGAGACCTCCGGAGCGTTCCGCCGCGCCCCGGTCGCCCGGACGCCGCCCCCGCCGTCGTCGGTGAGGGCGCCGGTGAACCGGACGCCGTCGGGCTCCGCCGGGCACTGCCATCCCGACCCGGCCCAGTGGTCCCGACGCGACGTGGCCGGCCGTCCCCGCCGAGGTCAAGGACCTGCTCGTCGAGACGCTGATGCGGGTCACCGTCAGCCATGTCGTCGCGCGGCTGCACGGGCCGGACGAGGTGGCGCGGAGCCTGGCGGAGCTGACCCGGCGGCTGATGGGGTGGGCGCGGCGACCGGCTCCGGCCGGGCTGCGGCGGACCTGCGCATGAGGGACATAAGGGATCCGCGGAGTTGGTAGCCTCAACGGTCACGTTCCAGGGACCGGGGAGAGGGCCGAGATGAAGTCCACGAGGCCGCGGCGGCGGGGGCCGCGGCGGGCGCGCTCGATCTGGGGCCGGGTCGCCGGCTACGGGGGCGCCGCGCTGCTCGTGGCGGCCGCGCTCGTCGTGCTCCTCGTCCCGCTGCTCGACGGGCACAAGGACGGCACCGGCGCCGCGGGCGCCGCAGGGACGGCGGGCGGGACGGCGGGCGCCGGCGCGTCGCCGACGGCGGGCCAGGGCGTCGTTCCCGGCCCGTCCGGGCAGTCCGGGACGCCGACCAATCCCGTCCCGCAGAGCAGCGGGGGCAGTCCGTACATCGGGGGCGGCCAGGGCGGCGGCATGCAGATCCCCGACCAGAACGGCGCCACCGGCACCGACTGGTGCCCGCAGGGGACGGCCTTCTACCGCGCCTCGGGGCGGAGCGTCGACGTGACCATCACCGTCTCCGCCAGCGGGCTGGTCCGCGTCGAGATGTCGGTCAAGGGACACGCCATGCAGACGCGGCAGAGCAGCGTGTCGGGCGGGAAGCCGCACACCTTCCGGTTCAAGAACGTCTCCGCCGGGCTCGTCCAGAAGGTGAAGGTGACGACGGTGTCGGTCGGGGTGGCCATGCAGAACTGCTACGCGCGGCCCGCCTGACGCCGGATACCGCTTGGTACGCGGGCGGGGCGCGCCTAGAGTGCGTGTCCTGTGCCCGGGCCCGTTCCCGTGGGCGGGAGGGGAGCGGCCCCGCCGGCGCCCGCCTCGCCGGATCCCGCTCCCGGCGAGCGGCGGACGTCCTCGACCGACACGTTGACCGCGGCGACCCGCGCGCCCAGCATCAGCCCGGTCATCCGCGCCACCCCGGCCTGCACCGCCGCCGCCACGTCCCTGATCACGTGGCCGTACTCCACGACGACGCCGACGTCGACCGTGACCGCGTCGCCCGAACGGCGCACCCGAACCCCGGAGCCGAGCGCGCAGACGCCGCCGGCGTCCAGCGCGGCCAGCACCGCGACCTTCTCGGCGATCTCGTCGCCGATCGTGATCCGGCCCTCCACCGGCGGCGCGGCGGTCGCGGTCGCCGAGGAGCCCGCCGAGGAGCCCGCGGACGGGGCCATGGAGGGCCCCGGCGGGGGCGCGGGCAGCGGCGGCGGCACCGGCCGGCCGGAGGCCCCGGGGAAGAACGGCATCGACCCGGCTCCCGGGTGCGGTTCGGCGCCGTCCGCGGCGCGGCCCCTGTCGAGCTCGCTCATGATCGCTCCCACTGGTCGGCTGGACGACCATGGTGTCGGAGAGACCGGTGATACGTCACGCAGGCCCCGGTTCGCGGGCGCGTCCGCGGCGTCCGCCGGGCATCCCGGCTACGTGCCCGCGGGCTCCTCTCTCTATGCTGCTGGTCAGGCCGTGAACAAAAGGAGACCGCCGCCTTGACCGCAGAGCCGGAGAAGCCCGTGGACCAGCAGGGGCGCGACGAGGCGTCCGGGGCGGGCGCCGGGGAGCGCAGGCCCAGCCTGGAGGAGGAGAGGGGCGGCGCCGGCACGCCCGACCACTTCCAGCGGCTGTGGACCCCGCACCGGATGGCCTACATCAAGGGCGAGAACAAGCCCACCGGTCCGGGAGCCGAGGAGGGCTGCCCGTTCTGCGAGATCCCGGCGATGTCCGACGAGGACGGCCTCGTCGTGGCGCGCGGCCGGTCGGTGTTCACCGTGCTCAACCTCTACCCCTACAACTCCGGGCACCTCATGGTCGTCCCGTACCGGCACGTCGCCGACTACGGCGAGCTCGACGAGCCGGAGTACACCGAGCTGGCCGTCTTCACCCGGCGCTCGCTGGCCGCGCTGCGCAAGGCCAGCGGCGCGCAGGGGTTCAACGTCGGCATGAACCTCGGCCTGGTCGCCGGGGCCGGCATCGCCGCGCACCTGCACCAGCACGTGGTGCCGCGCTGGGGCGGCGACACCAACTTCATGCCGGTCGTCGGGCACACGCGGGTTCTGCCGCAGCTGCTGCGCGACACCCGGCAGATCCTCGCCGACGCCTGGCCGCAGGACTGACGGTGCCGGCGCGCACCTGCGGCACGCCATGCACGAGCGGCACGGCATGATGGACGCCATGACGCGACGCGAGCGGCCGGTGCTGGTCTATGACGGCGACTGCGGGTTCTGCACCACCTCGGTACGGTTCCTGGAACGCAACGTCCCCGTGGACGCCGAGGTCGTCGCCTTCCAGTTCGCCGACCTCGCCGCGCTCGGCACCACGCGGGAGCGCGCGGAGCACGAGGTGCTGTGGGTCGACCGGGCGGGTCGCGTCAGCGGTGGCGCGGAGGCGATCGGACGGCTGCTGACCGCCGCGGGCGGGATCTGGCGCGTCCCCGGCGTCGTCATGCGGACGCCCCCGGTGAGCTGGCTCGCGCACGCCGTCTACCGGCTCGTCGCGGACAACCGGCAGCGGATGCCGGGCGGCACGGCCGCCTGCATGCTGCCCGCCGCGCAGCGCCCCGGCGCCCAGGGCTGACCGCCCCGGGCTGCCCGTCGCGGGCCTGCTCGCAGGCGGTCAGGCCGCCTCGAACGCGGTCGTGTCGGCCGTGCCCGCCCGGCCGCCGAGCGCCCGGCGGAGCCCTGAAGGGAGCCGCCCGGTCAGCCGCTCCAGCGGCAGGAACGCCGCCAGCCAGATCGCGTGCGGCAGGAAGTGGATGCTCATCAGCGCGTAGGTGGCGGCGTGGAACCCGGCGAAGAACAGCACGAACAGGTACAGCGGCCGGCCGCGCAGGAACAGCAGCGCCGGTGAGATCGCCTCCGCCGTGATCATGAACCACTGGCTCGCCTTCAGCGCCAGCGGGTAGCCGATGAGGCTGCGCCCGAACGCCGTCCCGCGCCGGCTCAGCGCCCACTGGACGGTCGCCCCGTTCGGCCACGCGGGGAACCCGCCGATCCTCACCTTCGCCCACATGGACAGGAAGTAGGCGGCCACCACCGAGATCTGGATGCCGCGCACCGCCCACGCGGACGACTCGCACCCGCGCTCGTCGTCGATCCGGGCCCGTCCCACGCTCGGCAGCATGAACAGCGCCATCACGAGCGCGAGATGGTCGTGGTCGACCTTCCCGTACGACATGCTGATCGTGACCCACCACAGGTACCCGCACGCGCAGACGTAGCCGGTCAGCCGCGGCAGGAACCGGCCCGTCGCCGCGGCGAACCCGGTCGCGAGCGTCACGGCGAGCAGCGTGTACATCGCGGCGGGCGTGGGCGCGGGCAGGTGCAGCAGCCGCCCGACCAGCACCGGCCGGTACAGGTCGGCGGGCAGCCGGGCGTGCGCCAGCGTGCTGCCGGTCAGCAGCAGCATGTCGAACGGCAGGAACGCGTAGCCGAGGATCCGCAGCCAGGCGATGCGGGCGCGCGGGACCGGGCCGAACCACCAGCGGTCCCACGGGGTGCGGGCGGGGCCGGGCTCCGGGCCGGCCGGCGCGACGGGCCTGGGCGCCTCCGGCGTCGCGGCGGCGGTCACCGCACGTCCCAGACGACGCGGTTGACGCGCCTGGTCGACACGACCTCGCCGTGCTCCAGCCTCTTGATCTCTTCCACCACGTAGATCCTGGTGAGCCGGGGGTCGTGGGGGTGCAGCCGGCGCTGCCCCTCGGCGATGCCCTGCAGCAGCGCCGGATGGTGGACGATGCGGTCCATCTGCCCCTCGATCTCGGCGCGCTTCATGCCGGTCCCGACGGCGTCCCGGGACAGCTCGACGTGCCGGCCCTCGGCGGTGTCGGCCTCCAGCCAGAACGATCCGATCGTCCCGCCGTCGTTCTTCACCGAGAACGCGAACTGCGTCATCGGCCCGATGGGGAAGTCGTCGTTGCTCCCGTACGCGCTGGTGAACAGCAGCGCGGCGACGAAGGCCGCGCCCGCGAGCGACCGCCAGAGCCGCGCGCGGGCGCCCAGGCGGAGGACAGGTAGGTTCACCGGGCAAGCCTAGAGCGCGGCCCGCCGCAGCTGCGACACGGTGACGAAGTCGAAACCCCGGCCGCGCAGCCCGCGGATCATCGCGGGCAGCCGCTCGATCGCCGCCTCCCGGCTGGGGGCGCCGACGTCGTGGGCGAGCACGATGGTGCCGGGCCGGGCGTTGTCGACGACGGCGGAGACCATCTCGGACGGCTCGCGGCCCAGCCGGAGGTCCTGCACCAGCAGCGACCACAGCGCGATGTCGTAGCCGTGCTGGGCGGCGACGTGCAGGGTGGTGCCGCCGAGCCGCCCCCACGGCGGCCGCAGCAGCCTCGGGGTCCGCCCGGTGACCTGCTGGATCGCCTCGTGCGTGCGGTGGATGGAGCGGTACGCGTGCGCGAGGCTCAGCTTGGACAGGTCGTCGTGCTTCCAGGTGTGGTTGCCGATCTCGTGCCGGCCCAGCCGCCCCTCGACGAGACGGGCGTTGCGGACCAGGCGGCTGCCCACCATGAAGAACGTCGCCGGCACCTTCGCCTCGTCGAGCGCGTCGAGGGCCTGCGGCGTCCACTTCGCCATCGGCCCGTCGTCGAAGGTCAGCGCGACCAGCCGGCGCCGGGTGTCGACCGACCACACCACGTCGACCTGCCGGTCGGGCGGCTGCCAGGAGTCGACGGACGCGGCGGAGGCGGGGGTCGGCGGGTCGTCCCGGCGCCAGGCCTGCTCGGTGGCGAACCCGGCGCCGGCCGCGAGCAGCCCTCCGGCCGCGAGGCCGATGCCCCGGACCACATTGCGGCGCCCCGGCCGGGCGGGCCGCCGATCTTCCCCCGTGTCGCTCATAGCGCAGTAAGAGTTTCACGACGGAAACCGCCGGCCATCGCCCGAGATGCCGAAATCGGAGTCACCCTCAGGGATGAGACCGCGCCGCCAGTTGGACGACTCCGGAAGGATCATCCGGGGTGTCCCGGGTGGACCACGACGGCGACCGGGTGAGGACGGGGCGGGGACGGGCCGCAAGCCCGTCCCCGCCGCGCGTTAGTCGTGCACTGCCTCCGCCTTGGCGACCTTCTCCGCCAGATGCGAGGGGAGCGGCTCGTAGCGCAGGAACCTCCGGTCGAACGAGCCGGTGCCCTGCGACATCGACCGCAGGTCGATCGCGTACCGGACGATCTCCAGCTGCGGCGCCTCGGCCTTGATCATCGTGCGGCCGCCCGGCACCGCCTGCGTCCCGAGCACCCGGCCGCGCCGCGAGGTGAGGTCGGACATCACCGCGCCCACGTACTCGTCGGCGATCAGCACGGTCACCTCGTCCACCGGCTCCAGGAGCAGCACCGGCACCTGCCCGGCGGCGTCCTTCAGCGCGAGCGCGCCGGCGGCCTGGAAGGCCATGTCGGAGGAGTCCACCGAGTGCGCCTTGCCGTCGTACAGCGTGACCTTGACGTCGACCAGCGGGTAGCCGGCGGACACGCCGCGCTCCATCTGCTGCCGGACGCCCTTCTCGACCGACGGGATGAACTGCCGCGGCACCACCCCGCCGACGATCTTGTCGACGAACTCGAAGCCCTCGCCGGACGGCAATGGCTCGACCTCGACGTGGCAGATGCCGTACTGGCCGTGTCCGCCGCTCTGCTTGACGTGCCGGCCGAGGCCCTTGGCGGACCCGCCGAACGTCTCGCGGAGCGGCACCCTCAGCTCGACCCGCTCCACCTCGACGCCGTACCGGCCGCTGAGCCGGTCGATCAGCACGTCGGCGTGCGCCTCGCCCATGCACCACAGCACCAGCTGCCGGGTCTCGGCGTTGTTCTCCAGCCGCAGCGTCGGGTCCTCGGCGACGAGCCGGCCGAGCGCCTGGCTGAGCTTGTCCTCGTCGGCCTTCGACTTGGCCCGGATCGCCACCGGCAGCAGCGGGTCCGGCATCGTCCACGGCGCCATCACCATCGGCGAGGACGGATCGGACAGCGTGTCGCCGGTCTCGGCGCGCGACAGCTTCGCCACCGCGCAGATGTCGCCGGCGCCGCACGAGGCGACGGACCGCTGCGTCTTGCCGAGCGGGGAGGTGAGGGCGCCCACCCGTTCGTCGACGTCGTGGTCCTCGTGCCCGCGCTCGGCCATGCCGTGCCCGGACACGTGCACGGTCATGTCGGGACGCAGCGTCCCGGAGAACACCCGCACCAGCGAGATCCGTCCGACGTACGGGTCGGAGGCGGTCTTGATCACCTCGGCGACGAGTGGCCCGCCGGGATCGCAGCCGACCTCCTTCGGCGGCCCGCCGTCGACGGGCGCCACCGCCGGGATGCCGTGCTCCAGCGGCGAGGGGAACGCCTGGGTGACGACCTCCAGCAGTTCCAGCATCCCGACGACCGGGCCGGGATGGTCGCCGTGCGGCACCGACGTGGCGAGCACCGGGTAGAAGCTGCCGCGCGCCACCGCGGTCTCCAGGTCCTCGATGAGCGCCTTGACGTCGATCTCCTCACCGGACAGGTACCGGTCCATGAGGGTCTCGTCCTCGCTCTCCTGGATGATCCCCTCGATCAGCGAGGCGCGCTGCTCGGAGATCTGCTCCAGGTACTGCGGATCGGGTGCGCACTCGGTGCGCTCGCCGGTGGAGTAGTCCAGGCAGCGCTGGGTGAGCAGCCCCACCAGGCCCTTCAGCCCGTCGCCGCCCGCCGCCGGGAAGTACAGCGGCAGCACGCCCTCGCCGAAGGCGTCCTGGCAGCTCAGCACCACGTCGTCGAAGTCGCCGCGCTGCTGGTCGACCTTGGTGATGACGACCGCGCGGGGCATCCCCACCGCGGCGCACTCCTCCCAGATCATCCGGGTGAGGCCGTCGATGCCGTCCACCGCCGAGATCACGAACAGCGCCGCGTCGGCGGCGCGCAGCCCGGCCCGCAGGTCGCCGACGAAGTCGGCGTAGCCGGGCGTGTCGATGAGGTTGACCTTGATGTCGCCGTGCTGGAGCGGGGCGAGCGCGAGGTTGACCGACCGCTGCTGGCGGACCTCGACGTCGTCGAAGTCGCTGACCGTGGTGCCCTCCTCGACGCGGCCGGCCCGCTGCAGCGTGCCCGCGGCCGTCAGCAGCGCCTCCACGAGCGTGGTCTTGCCCGCCCCCGAATGGCCGACCAGCGCGACGTTGCGCACCCTGTCGCACCCGCCGGCCTCCGGTGCCCTGCCGGGGGCTCCCGGGTGTCCTCCCTTGTCCGCCATGGCTACCTCCTCGGAGGGGCCTCCTTCGCGGGGGCCCGCGTGCGGCTGGGGCCCGGCCCGGAGGGCCCGGCCCTGACGTCCGAGTGCGGCGTCCGACCTCGTCCAACGTGCGTGACCGACGTCACACCCGTGTCAACACCCTTTCCCGTGTGCGGCGGGATCACAAGGGGTGAACGGCAATCAACCCGCTTCTGTCCGCCGCGCGGGGGCGGCAAACCCGGGCCTGAGCGCGCCGGGCCGGCGGCCGCACTACGATTGGGCCCGCCAACGGCGGCCCCCCTGGCCGATGCCGGCGGCCCTTCCACCCGGCAGCAGGAGAACGGACGGCGATGCTCAACAGAATCAGGCCCGCGCTGGGGCGCGTCCTGACGCCCATCGGACGGACGGTCGCGCGGACCGGGGTGTCGCCCAACGCCATCACCGTCATCGGCACCGCCGGCGTCGCGGCCGGCGCCCTGGTGCTGTTCCCGCGCGGGGAGTTCTTCTGGGGCACCATAGTGATCACCGCGTTCGTGCTTTTCGACATGCTGGACGGCGCGGTCGCCCGGGTCACCGGCAAGATCTCCAAGTTCGGCGCGTTCCTGGACTCCACCATGGACCGGATCGCGGACGCGGCGATCTTCTCCGGGCTGATGATCGGGCTCTACCGGGACGGGCAGCACGGCCTCGCCGGCGTCGCCCTGTACTGCCTCGTCGCCGGAGTCGTGGTGTCCTACGCCAAGGCCCGCGCCGAGGGCCTCGGGTACACCTGCAACGTGGGCATCGCCGAGCGCTCCGAGCGCCTGCTCATCGCCCTGGTGGCCGCCGGGTTCGACGGCCTCGGCGTCCCCTACATCCTGGCGATCGCCCTGTGGGTGCTGGCGGTGCTCAGCACGGTCACGGTGGGGCAGCGGTTCGCCACGGTCTACGCCCAGGCGAAGGCCGCCCCCGCGCCGGATCCCGCCGGTTCCGGCCCCGGCGCGTCCGCGGCGTCGGGCGGGTCCGAGGACGGCGGATCCGAGGACGAGGAGAACGGCGAGAAGGCGCACGCGAAGGCCGGGCCGGGCCCGCGCCGATGACCCGCTCCGCGCCGGCGGCGCTCCGCGACGAGGTGATGGACGCCGCGTACGCGATGGGCTGGACGATCGTCCGCAAGATGCCCGAGGGCGCCGCCCGGCTCGCGTTCACCGCCGTCGCCGACCGCGCCTGGCAGGCGCACGGGTCCGGCGTCCGGCAGCTGGAGCGCAACCTGTGCCGCGTCCTCGGCAAGGACGCCGTGGACGACGAGGTCCGCGTCCTCAGCAAGCGGGTGCTGCGCTCCTACGCCCGCTACTGGCTGGAGGTGTTCCGGCTGCCCGAGTACGGCCGGGCGCGGATCCTCGGCCGGATGCGGGTCACCGGCGAGAAGAAGATCTTCGCCAACCTCGACGCCGGCCGCGGCGTGGTCCTCGCGCTGCCGCACATGGGCAACTACGAGCACGCCGGCGCCTGGCTCGCTGCCTGCGGGTACCCGTTCACGACGGTCGCCGAGCGCCTCAGGCCCGAGTCGCTGTTCGACCGGTTCGTGGCGTTCCGCGAGAGCCTCGGCATGGAGGTCCTCGCGCACACCGGCGCCTCCGCCTTCGGCCGGATGGCCCAGCGGCTGCGCGCCGGGCGGCCCGTCTGCCTGGTCGTCGACCGCGACCTCACCGCGAGCGGCGTCGACGTCGAGTTCTTCGGCGCCACCGCCCGGATGCCCGCCGTCTCCGCCGCGCTGGCGGTCCAGACGGGCGCCGCCCTCATTCCCGTGACACTCTGGTACGAGGGGAAGTACTGGGCGGCGCGCGTCCACGAGGAGGTCCCGGTCCCGGACGAGGGCGCCAGGCGGGAGAAGATCCGGACCATGACGCAGGAGACCGCGCGGGTCTTCGAGGCGGGCATCGCCGCCCACCCGGAGGACTGGCACATGCTGCAGAAGGTCTGGGTGGACGACCTGGAACCGCCCCGGCCGGGAGAGGCGCCGCGGTGAACGTCGGCATCGTCTGCCCCTACACCTGGAACGTCCCCGGCGGCGTCCAGCAGCACATCCGCGACCTCGCCGAGGCGCTGACGGCGCTCGGCCACCAGGTGTCGGTGATCACCCCCGCGGACGACGACGCCGAGCTGCCGCCCTACGCCGTCTCCACCGGGCGCGCCGTCCCCGTCCCCTACAACGGCTCGGTCGCGCGGATGGCGTTCGGGTTCCTGTCCTCGGCGCGCGTCCGCCGCTGGATCAACGAGGGCCGGTTCGACGTGCTGCACGTCCACGAGCCCGCCGCGCCGTCGCTCGGCCTGCTGGCCTGCTGGGCGGCGGACGGGCCGATCGTCGGCACCTTCCACGCCTCCTACGAGCGGTCCCGGGCCCTGTCGGTGACCGCGCCGATCCTGCGCAGCGCCCTGGAGAAGATCAACGGCCGGATCGCGGTGTCCGAGGCGGCCCGCACCAGCCTGGTCGAGCACCTCGGCGGCGACGCGGTGCTGATCCCCAACGGGGTCGCCACCGAGCGGTACGCTATGGCCGACCCGCTGCCCGGCTGGCCGGGACGCTCCGACTCCCCCCGCGGCGCCGAGGCGCTCGGGTTCCTCGGCCGGATGGACGAGCCGCGCAAGGGCCTGCCGGTGCTGCTGCGCGCCTTCGAGATCCTCGGCCGCCGCCGTCCCGGGCTGCGGCTGCTGCTCGCCGGGCCGGGCGACGCCGACGACGTGGCCGCCCGCGTCTCCCCGGAGCTGCGCGACCGGGTCGTCGTGCTCGGCATGGTGAGCGAGGAGGACAAGATCCGCGCCTACCACTCGGTGGAGGTGTTCGTCGCGCCCAACCTCGGCGGCGAGAGCTTCGGCATCGTGCTCGCCGAGGCGATGTCGGCGGGCGCCCCCATCCTCGCCAGCGACATCGAGGCGTTCGACCGGGTGCTGCTCGGCGGCCGCGCCGGCGCGCTGTTCCCCGCCGGCGACCACGAGGCCCTCGCCGCCGCGGCCGGCGCGCTGCTGGACGACCCGGCCCGGCGCAAGCAGCTGTCCGCCGAGGCGCGCGCCGCCGTCCGCGCCTACGACTGGTCGTCGGTGGCCCGGGACGTGCTGCGGGTCTACGAGACGGTCGCCTACGCCGGCGCGGGCGTCGTCGAGTCCGGCCCGGGCGCCTGAGGGATCACCGATGCTCTACCACTGGATCATCGACGTCCTGTTCTGGATCGCCGTCGTCTTCCTCATCGGCGTGTACGTGTCGTGGCGCGCCACCCGGCTCGACCGGCTGCACGTCCGCGTCGAGACCGCCCGCGCCGCGCTGGACGCCGCGCTGGTCCGGCGGGCCGCCGCCGCGCTGGAGCTCGCGGCCTCCCGGCTGCTGGACCCGGCCGCGAGCCTCGTGCTGGCCACCGCCGCGCACGAGGCCCGCACCGCCGACGCCGACAACCGCGAGTTCGCCGAGAGCGATCTGTCGCGGGCGCTGCGCGCCGTCGCCGACCAGCCCGACTTCGCCGGCACGGTCGCGGGGGAGGGCGGCGGCGAGGGCACCGACGTCCTGGAGGAGCTGTCCTCGTCGTCCGCGAAGGTCGCCTACGCCCGCCGCTTCTACAACGACGCCGTCGCCCAGGCGCGGGCCGCGCGGCGCAAGCCGCTCATCCGGGTGCTGCCGCTGGCGGGACGGGCGGCGCTGCCCGACTTCTTCGAGATCGACGACGACCCGCCCCGGTTCTGACCCGCCTGGATCCGTCGCCGGGATCCGCCGCCCGGATCCGGAGGCCGATCGAGCCCGTCCAGGCGCCCGCGCGTACAGCGGACTGGGCGAACGCATCATTTCCGTTCGCTACCCTCGGGCAGATCGCCGCAAAGGGAGGGTTATGCGACACGCGTGGCACAGGACGGCACGGGGGCGGGCGGCCGCGGGGCTCGGCGCCGTCGTGCTCGGCTCGGCCCTCGCGGCCTGCTCGGACTCGCACGGATCGGGCACCGCGGCGCCGCCGAGCGCGCACGGCGGGACGGCGTCCGGGAGCCCGGTGCCGGCGACGCACCCGTTCAACGGCGGCACCACGGGGATCACCAACCCCGTCCTCGCCGTGAAGATCGAGAACACCAAGCCCGCGCTGCCGCAGGCGGGGGTGTCCGCCGCCGACATCGTCTACGTCGAGCAGGTGGAGGGCGGCGAGACCCGCCTGATGGCGGTGTACTCGTCGAAGCTGCCCAAGCGCGTCGGGCCGGTCCGCAGCGCCCGGATCTCCGACCTGCACATCCTCCCGCAGTTCGGGCATCCGGCGTTCGCGTTCTCCGGCGTGCAGAGCAAGATGAAGAAGTACATCCGCAAGGCGCCGGTGTACGACATCTCCCAGGAGAACGCCGGATCCGCCTACTCCCGCTCCAGCGCGAGGCAGATCCCCTACAACCTCTACGGCGACCCGAAGGCCCTCCTCAAGCAGGCGCCCAAGGCGTCCGCGCCCCGCGACATCGGCTTCCGTTTCGGACCGGCGCCGGAAGGCGGCAAGCCGACCGGGTCGTTCACCGCGAAATGGCCGGCCGCGACCATGGGGTTCACCTGGTCGGCCAAGGCGAAGCGCTGGCTCGCCAGCTGGGGCGGCAAGCCCGACACCGCGGCCGAAGGCGGCCGCCTCGGCGGCGCCACGATCGTCGTCCAGTACGCCAAGACGACCCGCTCGAAATTCCACGACTTCCTCGGCAGCTACACCCCGCTCATCCAGACGACGGGCACCGGCCGCGCCACCGTACTGCGCGACGGCAAGGCCTACGACGCCAAGTGGTCGCGCCCCTCGGAGACCGCCGGGACGACCTACACCACCCCCGACGGCAAGCCGATGACGTTCGCCCGGGGGCAGGTCTGGGTGGTCCTGCTGAACGACGGCAAGCCCCACATTCCATAGCGCCGCGGGCGCCCGGTCAACGGCCAATTCCCGCCCATTGGCCTGCCCCCGGAGGGGCGTCGAAACGGCCCTCGAGCAGGCAATATCATGGAAGGCGACCTGTCGTCCGCGCACGTGAGGAATGCCCGTGTCCACTTTGAATTCCGCCCCGGAGAACGCGCCCGAGACCGGGACCGCCCGCGTCAAGCGCGGCATGGCGGAGATGCTCAAGGGCGGCGTGATCATGGACGTCGTCACCCCCGAGCAGGCGAAGATCGCCGAGGACGCCGGCGCGGTCGCGGTGATGGCGCTGGAGCGGGTGCCCGCCGACATCCGCGCCGAGGGCGGCATCTCCCGGATGAGCGACCCCGACATGATCGACGGCATCATCGGTGCCGTCTCCATCCCCGTCATGGCCAAGGCCCGCATCGGCCACTTCGTCGAGGCCCAGTTGCTGCAGGCCCTCGGCGTCGACTACGTCGACGAGTCCGAGGTGCTCACCCCGGCCGACTACGAGAACCACATCGACAAGTGGGCGTTCACCGTCCCCTTCGTGTGCGGCGCCACCAACCTCGGCGAGGCGCTGCGCCGCATCACCGAGGGCGCGGCGATGATCCGCTCCAAGGGCGAGGCCGGCACCGGCGACGTCTCCAACGCCACCACGCACATGCGGCGGATCCGGCAGGAGATCCGCCGGCTGCAGAACCTGGCGGAGGACGAGCTGTACGTCGCCGCCAAGGAGCTGCAGGCCCCCTACGAGCTCGTCAAGGAGGTCGCGCGGGCCGGCAAGCTCCCCGTGGTGCTGTTCACCGCCGGCGGCATCGCCACCCCCGCCGACGCCGCGATGATGATGCAGCTCGGCGCCGAGGGCGTGTTCGTCGGCTCCGGCATCTTCAAGGCCGGCAACCCCGCGCAGCGCGCCGAGGCGATCGTCAAGGCCACCACCTTCCACGACGACCCCGGCGTGATCGCCAAGGTGTCCCGCGGCCTCGGCGACGCCATGGTCGGCATCAACGTCGCCTCCCTCGGCGAGGACCAGAAGTTCGCCCACCGCGGCTGGTGACCCGTTCCGCCGGCAGGGTCCCCCTCCCCGGCGCGCCGCCGGAGGGATTACGCTGGCGGCGCGGCCGGTGAGGGGCCGGGTCACCGGGGCGGGCCCCCCGGAGACCGGGCGCCCCTGCGCGGTGCCCGGCCGCGGGAGGGGAGAGCATGGCTTGGTCCGTCGCGCTGGCGTGCGCGAGCGCGGGTGAACCCACCGAGGTGTTCCGGCCGGGCCTGGTGCCCGACCCGGACGCGGCCGCGCGGATCGCGCGCGGCCTCTACCCGGCGGCCACCCTCACCGAGACCGGCGACACGGTCCTGGACTTCGCGCTCTGGCCGTACGAGGACGAGTTGTTCGTCGGCGCGTTCGAGCGGGCGCTGCTGCTGTGCGACCGGCGGCTGTTCTGCCTGGACGACGACGCCCGCCGGATCGCCGACACCGCGGCCGCCGCGCTGCCCGGCGCCTCCTGCGGCGTGCTGGTCCTGCACACGGTCATCCGCGGCTGCTGGTTCCGCTGGTACACCGCGGGCGAGCTGCTCCGCGACGTGTTCGTCACCGCCGAGGACGGCGTCGTCGTCGACCAGGGCGAGCGGCTCCCCGCGGAGCTGCCGTTCTGGCGGGCCATCGACGCCGGCGCGCCGGACGTGCCGCTGCCCTTCGACCACGAGGAGTTCGGGCTCGCGCTCGCCGAGGCGCACATGTTCGGCCGCGGCATCGCCGACCGCGGCAAGGACGGCTTCCTGCCCCTCGAGCTCCCCCTCCGCCGCTTCAAGCACGCCTGACCGGCGGCCGGAGCGGGAAGATCCACCGCGTCCCGCGGTGTTGTAAGGGACGTCCAGGGCTGCGACATGCCCGTGCGTCCGCGCGATCCCCCGAGAGGTTCCCCACGTGACTGCTGCCGTACCGACGATCGGCGTCCTCGCCCTCCAGGGCGACGTGCTCGAGCACGCCCGCGCGCTCGAACAGGCCGGGGCGCGCACCGTGACCGTGCGCCGCGCCGAGGAGGTCGACCAGGTCGACGGGCTGGTCCTGCCGGGCGGGGAGTCCACCACCATGTGGCGGCTGGCGCGCGCGTTCGAGCTGCTGGAGCCGCTGCGCAAGCGGATCGAGGCCGGCATGCCCGCCTACGGCTCCTGCGCCGGCATGATCATGCTGGCGGACCGGATCCGGGACGGCGTGGCGGGCCAGGAGACCGTCGGCGGGATCGACATGACCGTGCGGCGCAACGCGTTCGGCCGGCAGGTCGACTCCTTCGAGTCCGACGTCCCCCTGACCGGTATGGGGGACACGCCGTACCACGCCGTTTTCATCCGCGCGCCCTGGGTGGAGTCCGTCGGCGACGCCGTCGAGGTCCTCGGACGCGCCGAGACCGGGCCGAACGCCGGTAGGATCGTCGCCGTCCGCCAGGGCCGCCTGATGGCGACCGCCTTCCACCCGGAGCTGACGGGCGACTTCCGCGTGCACCACTACTTCGCCGATCTGGTGCGCCGGGCGATGCGCAAGGAGGATTGACTGAATGTCCGGCCATTCCAAATGGGCGACGACCAAGCACAAGAAGGCGGCCCTCGACGCCAAGCGGGGCAAGCTCTTCGCCAAGCTGATCAAGAACATCGAGGTGGCGGCCCGCACCGGCGGCGGCGACCCCGACGCCAACCCCACCCTCTACGACGCCATCTACAAGGCGAAGAAGAACTCCGTCCCCAACGACAACATCGAGCGCGCGCGCAAGCGCGGCGCCGGTGAGGAGGCCGGGGGCGCGGACTGGCAGAACATCACCTACGAGGGCTACGCCCCCGGTGGTGTCGCCGTGCTGATCGAGTGCCTGACCGACAACCGCAACCGCGCGGCCTCCGAGGTCCGGGTGGCCCTCACCCGCAACGGCGGCTCCCTCGCCGACCCGGGCTCGGTCTCGTACATGTTCACCCGCAAGGGCGTCGTGATCGTCCCGAAGGCGGGCACCAGCGAGGACGACGTCATGATGGCCGTCCTGGACGCCGGCGCCGAAGAGGTCAACGAGCTCGACGAGGAGAACTTCGAGGTCGTGAGCGAGGCCGGCGACCTGGTCGCGGTCCGCACCGCCCTCGTGGAGGCCGGCATCGACTACGAGTCGGCCGAGAGCAAGTTCCTGCCCAGCGTGACCGTCCCGCTGGACGAGGACAACGCCAAGAAGGTCTTCCGCCTCCTGGACGCCCTGGAGGACTCCGACGACGTCCAGGACGTCTACGCCAACTTCGACGTGAGCGACGAGGTCATGGAGAAGATCGACGCCTGAGGCGCGTCCCGTGCCGTGAACGCCGCCGCAGCCCGCGAGGCGCGGCGGCGCTCGGCGTTCCGGGAGGCCACCGGCATGGCCTACGGTCGGGATCATGGAGATCCGTGCCCTCGAACCCGGCGAGATGGACACCACCCGCGACATCCGCGCCCGCGCCTTCGGGGCGCTGCCGGACGCCGAGTGGGAGGCGACGATGCGCCACACCGCGCCGGTGCTGGCGGCGGGGCGGCAGTTCGCGGGCTTCGACGGCGACCGCGTCGTGGCGACGGGCCGCATCCACGACATGACCCAGTGGTGGCACGGGCGGGCGGTCTCGATGGGCGGCATCGGCGGCATCACGGTCGCGCCGGAGGAGCGCGGGCGCGGGCTCGGACGCCGCCTGATGACCGACATCCTGGAGCGCTGCGCCGGGTTCGGGCATGCGCTGTCGATGCTGTACCCGGCGACGACGCGGATCTACCGGTCGCTCGGCTGGGAGCACGCCGGCGCCCAGCACAAGATCGAGATCCCGGCCGAGGCGCTGCGCGGCATCGCCGCCGAGCGGGTGCCGGTCCGCCGCGCCGGGCCCGGTGACGCGGCGGAGGTCGCGGCCGTGATCGGCCGCGCCCACGCGGCCGCCGGCGACTGCGGTCCGATCGGCTGGCACGGGAGCATGTGGCCGGCCTTCCTCGACGACCGCGACACGTACTGCCACCTGGCCGAGGACGGGTTCCTCGCCTACCGCTGGGCCACGGGGAACACGGCGCTGGAGGTCGTTCGGGCCGTGGCGTCCTCGGAGCGGACGCTGCGCGCGCTGTGGGGCATCGTGGGCTCCGGCTCCTCGACGGCCCCGACCGTCCGTGCGTGCGTGTCGCCCATGGACCCGGTCCTGTGGCTGCCGGGCGAGCGTGAGAAGGAGACCGTCCAGCGCAGCCAGTGGATGCTGCGGGTGGTGGACGCGCCCGCCGCGATCGCGGCGCGCGGCTACCCGGAGGGCGTGACCGCCGCGGTTCCGCTGGAGATCGACGACCCGCAGCGGCCCGCGAACTCCGGGCACTGGCGCCTGGAGATCAAGGACGGCGAAGGGCGGCTGGAGCGTTCCGGAGAGGATGCCGCCGCCGTCCGGCTGGGCGTGCGGGGCCTGTCCGCGCTCTACGCCGGCGTTCCGGTCGCGACCCTGCGCGGTGCCGGGCTGCTGCAGGGCGGGGACGCGGGGGCGCTTTCCGCCCCGTTCGCGGCCACCCCCTTCTCCCTCGACTACTTCTAGCGGGACACGCCCGCCGCAGGCGGACGATGTCATCCTGAGTTGGTAGCGTGTTCGGCCGAACACATGATCGAAGGAGCGGCCGTGCGGGTGATGGGGGTGGACCCCGGGCTCACCCGGTGCGGGGTGGGGGTCGTCGAGGGCGCGCCCGGCAAGCGGCTGCACCTGGTCCACGTGTCGGTGGTCCGGACGGACCCCGGCGAGGACCACGCGCTGCGGCTGCTGGGCGTCGAGCGGGGGATCGAGGCGCTGATGGACGAACTGCGCCCCGACGCCGTCGCCGTCGAGCGGGTGTTCTCCCAGCACAACGTCCGCACGGTGATGGGCACCGCGCAGGCCGCCGGCATCGCGATGCTGGCCGCCGCCCGGCGCGGCCTGCCCGTCGCGCTGCACACCCCGAGCGAGGCCAAGGCCGCCGTCACCGGCAACGGCCGCGCCGACAAGGCGCAGGTGACCACGATGGTGACCCGGCTGCTGAACCTGGAGACGGCGCCCAGGCCCGCGGACGCGGCCGACGCGCTCGCGCTCGCCATCTGCCACGTGTGGCGCGGGGGAGCGCAGCAGCGGCTCGCGCGGGCGCAGGTCGCGCGGATCGAGCAGGCGGCGCAGGCCGAGCGCGAGCGGCTCGCCGCCCGCGGCGGCACCGCCCCAGGGGACGGCCCCCCGGCCCCCCGGGGCGTCCGCCGGAAGGACCCGAGCACAGGAGGAAGCATCAAGTGATCGCCTTCGTCAGCGGCCAGGTGGCCGCCGCCGGGCCGGACGGCGCAGTGATCGACGTGCACGGCGTCGGCCTCGCGGTGCAGTGCACGCCCGCCACGCTCGCCGGGCTGCGGGTCGGCGACCAGGCGAAGGTGGCCACCTCGCTGGTCGTCCGGGAGGACTCGCTGACCCTGTTCGGGTTCGCCGACGACGACGAGCGCGCGGTCTTCGAGCTGCTGCAGACCGCCAGCGGCGTCGGCCCCCGCCTGGCCCTGGCGATGCTCGCCGTGCACACCCCGAACGCGCTGCGCCGCGCGGTCGCCACCGAGGACCTGGCCGCGCTGACCAAGGTGCCGGGGATCGGCAAGAAGGGCGCCCAGCGCATCGTCCTGGAGCTGAGGGACCGGCTCGGCGGCCCGGTCGGCGACACCGCCGGCGACGTCCGCGCGCCCGCCGCCGCGCAGGCGTGGCGCCCGCAGGTCCAGATGGGGCTGGTCAACCTCGGCTGGTCCGCCAAGGACGCCGACGCCGCGGTGGACGCCGTCGCCGCCGACCTGGACGGCGCCGAGGCGCCCCCGGTCGCGACCCTGCTGAGGTCCGCGCTCAAGAAGCTCGCCAAGTGATGGACGAGGCGGACCGGCTCGTCTCGGCGGACGCGGAGGGCGCCGAGGAGCAGGTGATCGAGGCCGCGCTGCGGCCGAAGAAGCTGGCCGACTTCGTCGGGCAGGAGCGCGTCCGCGAGCAGCTGTCGCTGGTGCTGCGAGGCGCGCTGCGGCGCGGCCGGACGCCCGACCACGTGCTGCTGTCGGGCGGCCCGGGCCTCGGCAAGACCACCCTCGCCATGATCATCGCGGCGGAGCTGGGGCAGCCGCTGCGGATTTCCTCGGGTCCGGCGATCGAGCGGGCCGGCGACCTCGCGGCGGTGCTGTCCACGCTCGCCGAGGGCGAGGTGCTGTTCCTGGACGAGATCCACCGGCTGGCGCGCCCGGCCGAGGAGATGCTCTACATGGCGATGGAGGACTTCCGGGTCGACGTCGTCGTGGGCAAGGGGCCGGGCGCGACCGCGATCCCGCTGGACATCGCGCCGTTCATGCTGGTCGGCGCGACGACCCGGGCGGGGATGCTGCCGGGGCCGCTGCGCGACCGGTTCGGGTTCGTCGCGCACATGGACTTCTACGCGCCCGCCGAGCTGGAGGTGATCGTCCGGCGGTCGGCGCGGCTGCTGGACGTGGAGATCACCGACGACGGCGCCGCCGAGATCGCCGGGCGGTCCCGGGGGACGCCCCGGATCGCCAACCGGCTGCTGCGCCGCGTCCGCGACTACGCCGAGGTCCGCGCCGACGGCGTGATCACGCGGGATCTGGCGCAAGTGGCGCTCAAACTGTACGAGGTCGACGAGCGTGGTCTCGACCGGCTCGACCGGGCCGTCCTGGAGTCGCTGATGCGCAAGTTCGGCGGCGGGCCGGTGGGGCTGTCGACGCTGGCGGTGTCGGTGGGGGAGGAGCCCGAGACGGTCGAGGTCGTCGCCGAGCCGTTCCTCGTCCGGCAGGGTCTGCTGGCCAGGACGCCCCGCGGGCGCATCGCGACGCCCGCCGCGTGGGCGCATCTGGGCATCGCCCAACCGGCCTCCTCCCCGATGGCCGGTACGCTGTTCGAGGTGGACGACGACGCCGATCGGCCCGAATAGTGATCATGTTGTAACGGGATGGGAACTTCCCGGCACCGCGGATCGTCACGTCGTTGCCGGGGTCTCGCGTACTCTCTAGACTCCGGGACTTGGTTCCACCGTCTCCAGCCCGCGTTCCCCATGGGGTGGCCGATCCGGTCACAGGCTGGGCAAACCACATCGGAAGGATGCCCCAGTAATGGGCAGCGACATGATTTTGGCGGCGTCGTCCGGCGGCAGCGGGGGTTTCAACCTGCTGCTGCTCCTCGCCGTCCCCGTGGTGTTCTACTTCCTGCTCATCCGCCCGCAGAGCAAGCGGCGCAAGGAGCAGATGAACATGCAGACCGCCATGGAGCCGGGTGCCCGGGTGCTGACGACCAGCGGCATCCGCGCCACCGTGGTCTCCGTCGACGACGACGGTCTCCTGCTGGAGATCGCGCCGGGCGTCGAGGTCCACTTCGTCAAGCAGGCCGTCATGCAGGTCCTCAAGGACGACGAGCCCGAGGAGCTGGACGACGAGGCCGACGAGGACGAGCTCGAGGCCGACGAGGACGACGAGCGCGTCGACCTGGTCAAGGACGAGCCGTCCGAGGTGGACCTGTCCAAGGACACCGCCGGCCTCGACGAGCTCGACGAGGACGAGGCCGAAGAGTCCAAGCCCAAGGCGAAGGCCAAGGCCGGGGAGAAGCCCTCGGCCTGACGCGCCTCCGGCAACGACTCGAGACGGGAAAGAAAACGACCAGTGGCCTCGCCTAGCAACGTTCCCAAGCCCGGGCGCACGCTCTTCGCGCTCTTCGCGGTCATCGCGATCCTGGCCGGCGTCGCGCTCCTGCAGGGACAGACCAAGCCCAAGCTCGGCCTGGACCTGGCGGGCGGGACGACCGTCACGCTCACCGCCAAGACCGAGAAGGGGAAGAACCCGCCGGCGGACCTGATGAACCAGGCCGTCAAGATCATGACGCAGCGGGTCAACGGTCTGGGCGTGTCCGACGCCGAGGTCGCCAAGCAGGGCAGCAACAACATCGTGGTGAACGTGCCCGGCGAGGGGCAGGGCCGCGTCGTCGGGCTGATCGGCACGACCGCCAAGCTGCAGTTCCGGCAGGTGTTCGCCTACACCGACGGCAAGCCGACGGCCGGCGGGGCCACCCCCTCGCCGTCCGCGAGCCCGACCGGCAAGGCGAGCCCGGGCTCCACGCCGTCCTCCTCGGCGTCCCCGACGGCGTCCCCCTCCGCGTCGTCGTCCGCGACGCCGCGCAAGCGGGCGGTCTCGGACGCCCTCGCGGCGCCGACGCCGAACCCGTCCGGGTCGGGCTCGCCGTCGCCCTCGGCGTCGCCGACCTCGCCGCTGGTGTCCCCGTCGCCGTCCACCGGCGCCCAGACCTACCCCGGCGTCACCGACAAGGCGGTCATCCAGCAGTTCGAGTCGCTCGACTGCTACAACGGCGACCGCCACGCGCCGGGCTCCAACGACCCGAACCGCAAGTTCGTCGCGGCGTGCGCCCAGAAGGTCGAGGACGGCCAGATCGGCAAGTACATCCTCGGGCCGGTCCGGGTGCTGGGCGAGAACGTCAAGAGCGCGACCGCGATGCCGCCGAACTCCCAGCAGGGCCAGGCGAGCTGGTCGGTGTCGCTGAAGTTCGACGGCAAGGGCGCCAAGCAGTTCGGCGACGTCACCACCGACGCGTCCAAGGCCTACCAGGGAGACCCGTCCGCGCCGCAGGCGCAGGTCGCGATCGTGCTGGACGGCCAGGTCGTGTCCGCGCCGCAGATCAACCAGGGCGCGATCACCGGCGGCAACGCCAGCATCGACGGGCCCGCCGACAGCTTCACCCAGCAGTACGCGACCGACCTGGCGAACGTGCTGAAGTACGGGGCGCTGCCGCTGGAGTTCAAGCAGAGCTCCATCGACGAGGTGTCGTCCACGCTCGGCTCCGACCAGCTGACCGGCGGCCTGATCGCCGGCGCGATCGGCCTCGGCCTGGTCGTCGTCTACTGCCTGCTCTACTACCGGGGCCTCGGCCTCGTCGCGGTGTCCAGCCTGGTCGTGGCCTCCGTGATCACCTACGAGGCGGTGGTGATCCTCGGCGAGGGGATGGGCTTCCGGCTCTCGCTGCCGCACATCATCGGCCTGATCGTGTCGATCGGCATCACCGCCGACTCGTTCATCGTCTACTTCGAGCGGCTGCGGGACGAGCTGAGAGCGGGCCGCAAGCTCCGCTCCTCGGTGGAGAACGCCTGGAAGCGGGCGCGGCGCACCATCCTGGTCGCCGACGCCGTGACCTTCCTGGCCGCCCTGGTGCTGTACTTCCTCGCGGTCGGCGGCGTCGCCGGGTTCGCGTTCGCGATGGGCCTGACCACGCTGATCGACATCGTGGTGGTGTTCTTCTTCACCAAGCCGATGGTCGCGCTGCTGTCGCGGACGAGGTTCTTCGGCCGGGGCCATCCGATGTCGGGGCTGGACGCCAAGCGGCTGCGCCGCACCACGCCGGACACCGCCGGCGCCACCGCCCGCAAGACGAGCCAGGAGGCCTGAGACATGGGGCTGCGCGCGGTCATCTCCCGGATCTACCGAGGCGAGATCAGCGCCGACATCGTCGGCAAGCCGAGGATCTGGTACTCGCTGTCCGGGGCGTTGCTGATCCTGTCGATCGCCGGGCTGCTGATCCAGGGCCTCAACTTCGGCGTGGAGTTCAAGGGCGGGTCGGTCTTCACCTTCAAGGCGCAGAGCTCCTCGATCGAGCAGGTGCGCGGCGCCGTCACGGGCGCCGGCACCCACGAGGCGATCGTGCAGAAGGCCGGCGAGGACTGGCGGGTCACCACCGAGAGCCTGCCCTCGGACCGGGTCACCGAGGTCAAGGCGAACATCACCAAGGAGCTGAAGGTCCCCGCCAGCAAGGTCAGCACCCAGGTGGTCGGCGCCTCCTGGGGCGGGGAGATCCAGAAGAAGGCGTGGCAGGCGCTGGTCGTCTTCATGATCCTGATCATCGGCTACCTGTCGGTGGCGTTCGAGTGGCGGATGGCGCTCGCCGCGGTCGTCGCCCTGGTGCACGACCTGATCATCACCGCGGGCGTGTACGCCTGGTCCGGGTTCGAGGTCACCCCCGCGACGCTGCTGGGGTTCCTGACGATCCTCGGATACTCGCTGTACGACGCGGTGGTCGTCTTCGACATGATCAAGGAGGTCACCAGGCCGCTGACGGCGACCTCCAGGACGACCTACAGCGAGGCGGCGAACCAGGCCCTGAGCAGCACGCTGGTCCGGTCGCTGAACACCTCGCTGGTCGCGATCCTGCCGGTCGGCGCGATCCTGTTCATCGGCACCACGCTGTTCGGCGCGGGCACCCTGAAGGACCTGTCGCTCGCCCTGTTCGTCGGCATGATCATCGGTACCTACTCCTCGCTGTGCGTGGCGACGCCGCTGCTCGTCCAGCTCAAGGAGCGGGAACCGAAGTACAAGCAGATCCGCGCGAACATCGCCCGCCGCGAGCAGAGCGCCAAGCGGCAGGCGAGGAACGCCAAGGTCAAGGCCGCCACCGGGGCGTCCGGCGACGCTCCGGCGGACGACGAACCGGACGACGACGCCGGCGACACGGCGGAGGCCGCCGATGGCCTGCCGACCGGGGTGACCATCCGGAAGGTCGTGCAGACGGGGCCGCGGCAGCAGCCGCGCCGCGGCAGCCGCCAGCAGCGCCGCGGCGGCAACAAGTAGAGCGGAGACGGGCCGTGCCCGCGCCGGTCACCCACGGTGGTGACGGGCGCGGGCACGGCCCGGTTCTGAGCGGGAACACGTGGGATTCGTCACAGGGAGTGAAACGGTGGACCTCGGCAAGCTGATCCAGGAGCGGATCCGCGACGTGGACGACTATCCGAAGCCGGGCGTGGTGTTCAAGGACATCACGCCGCTGCTGGCCGACCACGTGGCGTTCGCGGGGGTCGTGGACGCGATCGTCAACCACTACGGCCGCGGCACCGTCGACAAGATCGTCGGGATCGAGGCGCGCGGGTTCATCCTCGCCGCCCCGGTCGCCTACCACTTCGGCGCGGGGTTCGTCCCGGTGCGCAAAAAGGGGAAGCTGCCCTCGCGGACGCACGAGGAGACCTATGATCTCGAGTACGGGACCGAGACGATCGAGATCCACGTCGACGCCTTCGATCCCGGCGACCGGGTGCTGATCGTCGACGATGTGCTGGCCACCGGCGGGACGGCCCGGGCCGCCGCCGAACTGGTCCGCCGCGGCGGCGGCGAGGTCGTCGGCCTGTCGGTGCTGCTGGAGCTGTCGTTCCTGCACGGGCGCGACAAGCTGGGGAATCTGGACGTCCAGTCATTGGTTACGGTCTAGGACGAAATGACCGGCGGATACACTGGCGCCAACAGGGTCCGCCGGGGACGGGCGCGTTCCCGCGGAGACGACGCCCGCGAGGGCTGAGGAGGCTGGGTGCGCGGTGAGGTGGCATCGACCGGAGCGGTGACCGACGCCGCAGCGGACGCCGCGGACGACGCCCGCCGGGAGCGGGACGCCGCCGTGGAGCCCGCCGAGGGCACCGGTGCGTCCACCGCCGCGGGGCGACGCACCGCCGACCGGCCCGCCGCCCGTCCGCCCGCCACCGCCCAGGAACCACCCGCCACCGAACCGCCCGCGGCGGGATCGCCTGCCGCGGAACCCTCGGAATCCGAACCGCCCGCCGAGAAGCCGCCGGCGGCGAAGCCGTCCGCCGAGAAGCCGTCCGCCGAGAAGCCCGCGGGGACCAAGCCGGACGCAGGTGAACCGCCTGCCGGTGAACCGTCCGCCGCGAAATCGTCCGCCGGCAGATCATCCATTTCGCAAGGGGAGAAGCCGCGGAGCGCGGCGCCCTCCGCCGATGGAGCCTCCGAGGCGCCGGCCACCGCGGCCCGCCCCGTCGGAGGGCCCGCGACACCGCAGCCGCCCGCCGGACCGGGAGCGACCCCCTCCGATGCCCAGACCAGGCCGACGCAGGCCGCGATCCCACCGTCCGCCGCCCGGGTGCGCCGCAGGCTCGCCAGGTTGGGCGCCCAGCGGGGCCCCACTATGAACCCGGTACTCGAACCGCTCATCAAGACGGTCCGCAACACCCATCCCAAGGCGGACCTGCGGCTGATCGAGCGCGCCTACGACGTCGCGGCGCACTACCACCGCGACCAGAAGCGCAAGAGCGGCGACCCGTACATCACGCACCCGCTCGCCGTCGCGACCATCCTCGCCGAGCTCGGCATGAACACCGAGACGCTGTGCGCGGCGCTGCTGCACGACACCGTCGAGGACACCGAGTACGCCCTCGAGGAGCTGCGCGCCGACTTCGGCGACGAGATCGCCGCGCTCGTCGACGGCGTCACCAAGCTCGACAAGGTCAAGTACGGCGAGGCCGCCGAGGCCGAGACCGTCCGCAAGATGGTCGTGGCGATGTCCCGCGACATCCGCGTCCTGGTGATCAAGCTCGGCGACCGGCTGCACAACATGCGGACGCTGCGCTACATGCCGCGGCACAAGCAGGAGAAGAAGGCCCGCGAGACCCTGGAGGTGTTCGCGCCGCTGGCGCACCGCCTCGGGATGAACACGCTGAAGTGGGAGCTGGAGGACCTCGCGTTCGCCACGATGTACCCCAAGCGGTTCGACGAGATCGCCCGGCTGGTGTCCGAGCGCGCCCCGCGCCGCGACGTCTACCTGCAGGAAGTGATCGAGAACGTCTCCACCGACCTGCGCGAGGCCCGGATCAAGGCCACCGTGACCGGTCGGCCGAAGCACTACTACTCGATCTACCAGAAGATGATCGCCCGCGACGTCAGCTTCGACGACATCTACGACCTGGTCGGCATCCGGGTCCTCGTCGACAGCGTCCGCGACTGCTACGCCGCCCTCGGCTCGATCCACGCGCGATGGAACCCGGTCCCCGGCCGGTTCAAGGACTACATCGCGATGCCGAAGTTCAACATGTACCAGTCGCTGCACACGACGGTGATCGGCCCCGAGGGCAAGCCCGTCGAGCTGCAGATCCGTACCTGGGGCATGCACCGGCGCGCGGAGTACGGCGTCGCCGCGCACTGGAAGTACAAGGAGGAGACGGTCGGCGGCCGCAAGGCCGGCGACATGCAGTGGCTGCGCCAGCTCCTCGACTGGCAGAAGGAGACCGCCGACCCGGCGGAGTTCCTGGAGTCGCTGCGCTTCGACCTGTCGGTCTCCGAGGTGTTCGTCTTCACCCCGAAGGGCGACGTCATCGCGCTGCCGCAGGGCGCCACGCCCGTCGACTTCGCGTACGCGATCCACACCGAGGTCGGGCACCGATGTATCGGCGCCCGCGTGAACGGCCGCCTCGTCCCCCTCGAATCGACCCTCGACAACGGCGACACCGTCGAGGTCTTCACCTCCAAGTCGCAGGACGCCGGCCCGAGCCGCGACTGGCTCGGCTTCATCAAGAGCGCCCGCGCCCGCAACAAGATCAAGCACTGGTTCTCCAAGGAGCGCCGCGACACCGCGATCGAGTCCGGCAAGGACTCCATCGCCCGCGCGATGCGCAAGCAGAACATGCCGCTGCAGCGGATGATGTCGGGGGAGGCGCTGCTCGCCCTCGCCCGCGACATGCGCTATACCGACGTGTCCTCGCTGTACGCGGCGGTCGGCGAGGGCCACGTGTCCGCGCAGACCGTCGTCCAGCGCCTCGTCGACGCCCTCGGCGGCGTGGAGAGCGCCGAAGAGGACCTCGCCGAGATCGCCCTGCCGACCCGCCGCAAGCGGACCCGCCCGGCGGGCGACCCGGGCGTCGTCGTCGCCGACGACCCGGACGTGTGGGTCCGGCTGTCGCGCTGCTGCACCCCGGTCCCCGGCGACGACATCGTCGGCTTCGTCACCCGCGGGCACGGCGTCTCCGTCCACCGGGCCGACTGCGCCAACGTCGCCGCCCTGAAGGCGCAGCCCGACCGGCTGATCGACGTCAAGTGGTCGCCCGGCGAGGACTCGGTGTTCCTCGTCGCGATCCAGGTCGAGGCCCTCGACCGTCCCCGCCTGCTGTCGGACGTGACGCGCGTGCTGTCCGACCAGCACGTCAACATCCTGTCCGCGTCCGTCACCACGACCCGCGACCGCGTCGCCGTCTCCCGCTTCACCTTCGAGATGGGCGACCCCAAGCACCTCGGCCACGTCCTCAAGGCCGTCCGCACCATCGACGGCGTCTACGACGTCTACCGCGTGACGAGCGGCGCCACCCGCTGACGACGCCGAAGGGCGGCCACCGCGGAACCGCGGTGACCGCCCTTCGGCGTTGCCGCTCGGTCAGCTCTCGGCGGGGGCGTCTTCGGGGATGACGTCGACGCCGGCCTCCTTGCGCTGCGCCGGGGTGATCGTGGTGGGCGCGGCGGTCAGCGGGTCCAGACCGGACGCGGCCTTCGGGAAGGCGATCACGTCGCGGATGGTGTCCCCGCCGGCCAGCAGCATGACGGTGCGGTCCCAGCCGAACGCGATGCCGCCGTGCGGCGGCGGGCCGAACTTGAACGCCTCCAGCAGGAAGCCGAACTGCGACTCGGCCTCCTCCTTCGACAGCCCGAGCACGTCGAACACGCGCTGCTGCATTTCGGCGCGGTGGATACGGATGGAGCCGCCGCCGATCTCGTTGCCGTTGAGGACGAGGTCGTAGGCGTCGGCGAGCGCGGAGCCCGGGTCCTCGTGGAAGGTGTCGGCGAACTGCGGCTTCGGCGCGGTGAACGGGTGGTGCACCGACGTCCAGCCGATCTGCTCGCCCTTGTCGTTCTCCACCGGCTCGAAGATCGGCGCGTCGACGACCCAGACGAAGTTCCACGCCGCCTCGTCGATCAGGCCGCCGCGGCGGCCGATCTCCAGGCGGGCGGCGCCGAGCAGTTCCTGGGTGGCGTGCGGCTTCCCGGCACCGAAGAAGATCGCGTCGCCGGGGGACGCGCCGGTCTTGGCGGCGAGCCCCTCCTTCTCGGTGTCGGACAGGTTCTTGGCGACGGGGCCGCCGAGCGTGCCGTCCTCCTGCAGGAGGACGTAGGCGAGGCCGCGGGCGCCGCGGGCCTTCGCCCAGTCCTGCCAGCCGTCCAGCTCCTTGCGGGTCTGGGACGCGCCGCCCGGCATGACGACCGCGCCGACGTACGGGGCCTGGAACACCCGGAACGACGTGCCGGCGAAGTACGCGGTCATGTCGGTCAGCTCGTTGCCGAACCGCAGGTCGGGCTTGTCGGAGCCGTAACGGGCCATCGCGTCGGCGTAGGTGATGTGGGGGATCGGCCGGGGGATCTCGTACCCGGCGATGTCCTTCCACAGCCGCGCGACGAGGTCCTCGCCGACCTTCAGGACGTCGTCCTGGTCTGCGAACGACATCTCGATGTCGATCTGGGTGAACTCCGGCTGCCGGTCGGCGCGGAAGTCCTCGTCCCGGTAGCAGCGGGCGATCTGGTAGTAGCGCTCCAGGCCGCCGACCATCAGCAGCTGCTTGAACAGCTGCGGGGACTGCGGCAGCGCGTACCAGTGCCCGGGCTTGAGCCGGACGGGCACGAGGAAGTCGCGGGCGCCCTCGGGGGTGGAGCGGGTCAGCGTCGGGGTCTCGACGTTGACGAAGCCGTGCTCGCGCATGACCTCGTGGGTGAGGAAGGACGCCTCGGACCGGATCCGCATCGCCCGCGCGACGGCGTCGCGGCGGATGTCGAGGTACCGGTACTTGAGCCGGATCTCCTCGTTGACGTTGACGTCGCCCTCGATCGGGAACGGCAGCGGCGCCGACTCCGACAGCACCTGGATGTCGGTGGCGGCGACCTCGATGTCGCCGGTCGGCAGTTCGGGGTTCTCGTTGCCGGCGGGCCGGACCCGGACCTCGCCGACGACCTTCACGCAGAACTCCGAGCGCAGGTCGTGCGCCGCCTCGTCCTCGCGGAAGACGACCTGCGCGGTGCCGGACGCGTCGCGCAGGTCGATGAACGTGACGCCGCGGTGGTCGCGGCGGCGGCCGACCCAGCCGGCCAGCGTGACCTGCTGCCCGGCGTGCTCCTTGCGGAGCGTCCCCGCCTCGTGCGTGCGGATCATTTCTGGAGCCTTTCCTTCAACGTCGTGGTGATGCCGGTGAGCGGGACGGCGGTCTGCTCGCCCTCGGCCAGATCCTTGACCTGGGCGACGCCGCCGGCGATATCTCGCTCACCGAGGATCACGGCGTACCGGGCGCCTGACCGGTCGGCGTCCTTCATGGCGCCCTTCAGCCTCTTCCCGCCGAACGACATGTCGGCGGCGATCCCGGCCCGGCGCAGCTCGGCGACCAGGGCGAACAGCCGGCGTTCGGCGTTCTCGCCGAGCGCCACCCCGAACACCTCGCAGCGCGGCTTCGCGGCGAACGCGGCGCCCTCGCCCTCCGCCGACTCGGCCTCCAGCGCCAGGATCGTGCGGTCCAGGCCGAGGCCGAACCCGATGCCGGGCAGCGGCGGGCCGCCGATGTCCTCCGACAGGCCGTCGTAGCGTCCGCCGCCGCCGATGCCGGACTGCGCGCCGAGCAGCGGGTGGTCGAACTCGTAGGTGGTGCGGGTGTAGTAGTCCAGGCCGCGGACGAGGGCGGGGGTGTCCTCCCAGGCGATGCCGAGGTCGGACAGCAGCTCACGGACCCGGTCGTGGTAGGCCTTGCAGTCCGGGCACAGGTGGTCGGCCATCAGCGGCGCGTCCGTGAGCTGCGCCTTCACCTGCGGGCGCTTGTCGTCCAGGACGCGCAGCGGGTTGATCTCGACGCGGGCGCGGGTGTCGTCGTCCAGGTCGAGCCTGCGCAGGAAGTCCTGCAGCAGCGCCCGGTACGCGGGACGGCACTCCTTGCAGCCCAGCGAGTTCAGCAGCAGCCGCACCTGCGTCAGGCCGAGCGAGCGGTACCAGTTCGCGGCGATCGCGATCGTCTCGGCGTCGATCTGCGGGTCCTCGCTGCCGATCGCCTCCAGGTCGAGCTGGTAGAACTGCCGGTACCGGCCCTGCTGCGGGCGCTCGGCGCGGAACGCGGGCCCGGACGTCCACACCTTCACCGGCAGCGCGCCCTTGTGCAGGTTGTTCTCCAGGACGGACCGCAGCACCGTCGCGGTGAACTCGGGCCGCAGCGTCAGCGACCGGCCGCCGCGGTCCTCGAAGGTGTACATCTCCTTCGACACCACGTCGGTGGACTCCCCGACGCCCCGCCGGAACAGGTTGGTGTCCTCGAAGACGGCCAGCTCCAGGTAGCCGTAACCGGCCAGCCGCGCCTGCTCGGCGAACGCCTCGCGGATGGCGTAGAAGAGGTCCGCGCGCGGCGGAACGTACTCACTGACCCCCTTGGGGGCCCGGAAACTCGAACTCATGATCTTTTAGGCTCAGAATCCCTTGTTCGGCCCGTCGGCCGGAGTCAGCTCGGCAAGGAACGGATTCGTGACGCGTTCGCGGCCGATTGTGGTCTGCGTGCCGTGCCCGGGCAGGACCGCCGTCTCGTCCGGCATGGACAGGCACACCCGGGACAGGCTCGCGAGGATGTCCTCGTAGGACCCGCCGGGCAGGTCGGTGCGGCCGATGGACCCGGCGAACAGCAGGTCGCCGGTGAACATCACGTCCGGCAGCTCCTGCGTCCTCGGCGTCCGGAAGGTCACCGACCCGGGCGTATGGCCGGGCGCGTGGTCGACGGTGAGGCTCAGCCCCGCGAGCTCCAGCACCGCGCCGTCCGCCAGCTCCTTCACGTCGTCCGGCTCGGTCAGCTCCAGGCCCCCGAACAGCTGCTGCCCGGGGCCGAGGGACAGCCCCTTGGCCGGGTCGGTGAGCAGGTCGCGGTCGTCCGGATGGATGTAGGCCGGGACGTCCTTGGCGCCGCACACCGGCGCCACCGACCACACGTGGTCGATATGGCCGTGCGTCAGCAGCACCGCGACCGGCTTGAGCCGGTGCTCGCGCAGGATCTCCTCGATCCCGGCCTCGGCGTCCTGGCCCGGATCGACGATGACGCACTCCTCGCCCGCGGCGGGCGCCACGACGTAGCAGTTCGCGGCGAACGATCCAGCGGGGAACCCGGCGACGAGCACGGTCGTCCTTCCTTGAAACCATCTCGGGTGGGCTTGTCCCGAGCGTACCGGCGCGGCCACGGCCATCGCGAACGAGATGCGGCGATCGCCGTGTCGCGGCGCGCCCCGCGGGAGGGCCCGCGGGGCGATCGGCGGGCCGGCCGCGGGCCGGCGCGGCTTCCTCCACGTTCGTTCAGGCGGAGGTCCGTCCGGCGCGCGGGTGCCGCTACTATGCGCTGCACGTTCACCTGATCACGGCGAAAGGGCAGGCACGTGGCGGCGAAGGACCGCAAGAAGCAGCTCGCTCGGCAGCGCTACGAGCGGCAGCAGCAGGCGCTGGCGCAAGCGGCCGCCAAGGCCCGCCGCGTCAAGATCATCAGTTCCGCGGTGGCGGTGGCGGTCGTCGTGGTGGGAGGCGCGGCCGTCGTCGTGTTCACCGGCAAGGACGACAAGTCGAAGGCCGACGGCCCGCACTGCGCCTACAACACCGCGGGCCAGCCCGCGGGCAAGGTCAAGAACCTCGGCACACCGCCGAAGAAGCCCGCCTACAAGGGCACCGTCCAGGCCACGGTGAAGACGAACCAGGGCGACATCGTCATGGACCTGGACGCCAAGGCCGCGCCGTGCACGGTCGGGTCGTTCGTCTACCTCGCCCAGAAGAACTTCTACGACGACAGCCCCTGCCACCGGCTGACCAGTGGCGGCCTGAACGTCCTGCAGTGCGGCGACCCGAGCGGTACCGGCAGCGGCGGCCCCGGGTACGAGTACCCCGACGAGAACACGGCGAACGCCAAGTACACGGCCGGGACCCTCGCCATGGCGAACTCCGGCGCCGACACCAACGGCAGCCAGTTCTTCCTGGTCTACAAGGATTCGCAGCTGGACCCGAACTACTCCGTGTTCGGAAAGATCACCAAGGGACTGGACGTGCTGCAGAAGATCGCCAAGGCGGGCTCCGAGCCCGCGGAGGACGGCAAGCCCAAGAAGAAGGTCACGATCCAGGACGTCGCGATCGCCCCGGTTTAGGCGATCGGGATACTAAGGTGTGGAGGGTCCGGTGGCCATGAGCCCGATCGGACCTGCGATTCAGGAGGCAAGGGTGTCCAGCGCGACCGATCCCTGGGGCCGGGTGGACGAGGACGGCACCGTCTACGTCAGGACGTCCGACGGCGAACGCGTCGTGGGGTCCTGGCAGGCCGGTGCGCCTGAGGAGGCCCTGGCCTACTTCAAGCGCAAGTACGACGCGCTCGCCACCGAGATCGGACTCCTCGAACAGCGCGTCCGCACCACCGACCTGCAGCCCGCCCAGGCGCAGCACAGCATCGCCCGGCTCCGCGAGGCCGTCGGCGAGGCGCACGCCGTCGGCGACCTCGACGCCCTCGCCCGCCGGCTGGACGGCCTGACCGAGCGGGTCGGCCGGCGCCGCGAGGAGGTCAAGGCCCAGCGCGAGCAGCACCGGCACGAGGCCCGCGAGATCAAGGAGCGGATCGTCGCCGAGGCCGAGCGGATCGCGGTCGAGGAGACGCACTGGAAGAACGGCGGCGAGCGGCTGCGCCAGCTCGTCGAGGAGTGGAAGGCCGCCGACCGCATCGACCGGCCCACCGAGACCGCCCTCTGGAAGCGGCTGTCGTCGGCCCGCAACGCCTTCACCAAGCGCCGCAAGGTGTACTTCGCGACCCTGGACGACCAGCGCGAGGAGGCCCGCCGGGAGAAGGAGCGCCTCGTCGCCGAGGCCGAGGCGATGCAGGAGTCGACCGACTGGGGCGAGACCGCCGCCGCCTACCGCGACCTCATGCGCCGCTGGAAGCTCGCCGGCCGCGCCGCCCGGGACGCCGAGGAGGACCTGTGGGCCCGCTTCAAGGGCGCCCAGGACACCTTCTTCCAGGCCCGCAGCGCCGCGTTCGCCGAGCGCGACGCCGAGTTCCGCGGCAACGCCGAGGAGAAGGAGAAGATCCTCGTCGAGGCCGAGCGGCTGCTGCCGATCCGGGACGTCCGGCAGGCCCGGCAGGCGCTGCGCGCGATCCAGGAGCGCTGGGAGGCCGCCGGCATGGTGCCCCGCGACCAGCGCGACCGCCTCGAGGGCCGGCTCCGCAAGGTCGAGGAGGCCGTCCGCACCGCGGAGGAGTCGGAGTGGCGCCGCACCAACCCCGAGGCCCGCGCCCGCGCCGAGGCCACCGTCAACCAGCTGCGCAGCTCCATCGAGCAGCTGGAGAAGCGCCTCGACAAGGCCCGCACCGCCGGCCGCGACAAGGACGTCAAGGACGCCGAGGAGGCTCTCGGCGCCCGCCGCGCCTGGCTCGAAGAGGCCGAGAGGACCCTCGCCGAGTTCTCTTGATCTCCCAGGGGGGCGACCCCCTGGAACCCCCGTTGCGGCCGACAGGCCGTTTCCCGCTCCGCTGGCGCTCCGCGCGAAA